>JAIOTT010000485.1 GCA_021106655.1 Bacteroidales bacterium | reverse complement strand
TCCATTGCAACAACATCATAAATAAAAAATGTTGCATAAGGAAAGTCTTTTAGAAGAGAAAATTCAATATCCCCGACTGAAACTTCAGAATTCAGGTTTTTGTTTATTTCACTAATAACAATCTGTTCAATTTTGTCCTCATAAACTTTCCCAAGAAGACATGCTGCAAAAACAAAAAAAGCCACTACTAAAACAGCAATAAAGATTATTCGTTTTAATACCTTTAATAATTTGTTTTTGTTGGTTTTCTTCATATTGGCTTAATGTATACCCGGTTAAATAACTGTAAAAGTGTATTTGTATTATACAATTATTTTAGACTTGGTCTTATCTTCAGCCTTTCATTCTCAGAATATTTATTTCTTCCTGTTTTAAATGACGCCATTTTCCCCTGGGAAGGTCCTTTTTTGTTAAGCCTGCAAACACAACTCTGTCGAGTTTAACAACTCTATAATCCAGACTTTCAAATATTCTCCTTATTATCCGGTTTTTCCCGGAATGTATCTCCACTCCTATTTGTTTTTTATCGTTTTGACCCTCAATATATGCTATCTTGTCAACTTTCACAAGCCCATCATCGATCATGACACCTGATGCTATTTTAACAATATCGTTTTTAGCAAGGGATTTGTCAAGAACAATGTGGTAGATTTTTTTTATCCCATGTTTTGGATGAGTAAGCTTCTTTGCTAGTTCTCCGTCATTAGTAAACAACAATAAACCTGTTGTATTCCTATCAAGCCTTCCAACTGGATATATCCTTTCTTTACAAGCTCTTGCGACAAGATTCATAACCGTTTTTCTTTCAAAGGGATCAGTTACTGTTGTAATAAAGTCTTTAGGTTTATTTAACAATACATAAACAGGTTTTTCTTTTAATAATGTCCTGCCATCATACTGGACTTTATCACTATATGAAACTTTTACACCCAATTCCGTAACTACTTTACCATTAATTTTAACCACGCCAGATTCAATTAGCTGATCAGCCTCACGCCGGGAGCATATTCCTGCATTTGCTAAATACTTATTCAGACGTATTGATGTTTGTTTTTCTTTATCACCAATGGAATGGCTTAAAGGTTTTTTAGTTCTCTGAGCAGGCTTTGATTTTTCTTTAATAACCTTTGAGGTTCCATCTTTGGACTTCTTAAATGAAGATGTTGGTTTTGACTGTTTTTTCTTTATGAATTTCGAGAAATCGCCATGTTTCTTTTTGCCATGGCCCTGTGGTTTTTTTTCCATATGAATTCGATTTAGATGTATCTACTGTTTAATCTGAATTAGAATATTTTTATAATACAAACTCCCAAAAATTTTCACTTGTGATACTTTTAAAATTATTTCCATAATTGTCAGTCCATGTTTGAGGAGCTTTTTTTCTGGCTTTCTTATATTTAATCTCAAATGCAAACAATTTATCTCCAACTTCCTCTACATAGTCTATTTCTGCTCCTGTATATGTTCGCCAAAAATAAGAGGAAGAATAAATTCCATTATTAGAAAGGTATTTAATTCTTTCAGTAATTATGAAGTTCTCCCATATGGCACCAATGTCATTACGAATGTTAAAGTTGGAAAAGTTATTAATTATAGCATTCCTTATACCTAAATCCCAAAAGTAAATTTTATCTCTCTTACTTACTTCTTTTCTAAGATTTCGGTTAAATCCATTTAACCTAAAAATAATGAATGCTTTTTCAAGCAGATTGATGTAAGAATTTACTGTTTCCTGACTTATTTTAAGGTTTTTAGCCAGTTCATTTATTGAAACTTCATTACCAATTTGTAAAGCAAGCAATTTTAATAAATCAGTTATAAGGGAAGTATTTCTTATAGATGAAAGTTCAAATATGTCTTTATATAGATATGACGATGATAATTCTCTTAAATATTTTTCTTTTTGTATACCGGATTTTAATAGTAATATCCCTGGGTACATTCCGTAGGTCATCAGTTCTTCCAAATGGCTTTGTATATCGAACAAATTGTTGTATTTACTATATTCTCCTAATGAAATTGGGTATAATGTATGGGTAAGAGTTCTACCGGTTAGTGGTTCTTTAACCTTACTTGCTAAGTCAAAAGAAGATGATCCTGTAACAAGAATTTTCATTTCTGGCAATTTGTCAATAATTATTTTCAGGTTAATTCCTATTTCAGGAATTCTCTGGGCTTCATCGATAAACAAAATATCGTATCCTTCTATTAGCAAGCGCATCTTTTGAAAATCCCGGGAAGAAAGGATATCAATATATCTTATTTCATCAGCATTGATCTTTAATTGTTTTCCTTTTAATTTTTCAAGAATGGCGTTGGAAATTGTTGTTTTTCCGGTTTGACGTGCACCGTAAAGAACAACTATCTTATTGCTTTCCAGTAGTTCATTTTCTAAAGCTTTGCTTATTGTCCTTTCAATGATCATAATTCAAATTTTCAGCAAATATACTTTTATTTTTCGAATATATCTTAAAAATTAGCGTGAATTTTTCGAGTATATCTTGATTTTTAACGTGAATTTTTCATATCTATTTAGTGAATTTCCTGCCATGCTGAGCGGAATTATAAGTTTTTCTCCAAATTAAATTACTAATGTAATTGCATTTCTCAAAATTTTTTCGTATATTAACAAAGTTTCTAAAATGAATAAAAGAAAGGATTAATTATGGAAGATAAAATTATAACTATTGCAACTCATACATATTCCCGTGCTCAATTGCTCAAAGGGCATTTAGACTCTAAAGGCATTGATTGTTTTCTTTCAAACATTAATGTTATTCAGTCTAATATTTCAGCTGGTGTTAAAATAAATGTTAGAGAAAAAGACATAAAAAAGGCTCTGGAGATTATCAATTCAGTAAAGTATGAATCCGGCAAAAGCAAAGAAGCTATTGTGGGAAAATTGAAAGAAGTCAGAAAAATTCTTGTTCCAATTGATTTTTCATCAAACTCAGAAAAAGCATGTCAGTATGCACTTGAGCTGGCAAAAAAATTTAAAGCTGAGATCACATTATTTCATGTTTTTTATGATCCGGCAATAATTTCAGAACCATTTGGTACAACATACACTTCTCAGGTGAAGATGGATAAATACACAAAAGAAATTGAAAGCAATGCAAAAACCAAAATGGAAGATTTCTCCAGAAAACTCAAACAGCAACTTTATAATGAGAATATTTATAATATCAGAATATTACATTTGATAAAAGGTGGGATCGTGGACGATACTATTATTGATTATAGCAATACTTATAAACCAGGCGTTATAATCCTTGGAACCAGGGGGCAAGGTGAACAAACTAATGATATTATTGGCTCCGTTGCATCAAAGGTTTTAGAAAAAGTAAAAGTTCCGGTATTAGCAATACCAGGTGATTCTGTTTATAAAGATATTGGTGATATTAAAAGTATACTTTATGCAACAAATTTTGATGAATCAGATTTTCAGGGAATTCGAAAACTAATGAGTCTGGTAAGACCGTTTGATCTAATGATCCATTGTGTACATATTGCCTCAGGATCTAAAGATGTGTGGAATAAAGTAAAAATGAACAAACTTAAAAAACATTTTCAACAAGAATACTCAGAATATAATATAATCTGTGGCATTATTGAAAGTGAAAATATCTTAAAAAGTTTACAAGAATATGTCAAAGAGAATAAGATTGGAATTATTTCCCTAACAACACATAAGAGAAACCTTTTCCAAAAATTATTTCAACCCAGTATTACAAAGAAGATGTTGTTTCATACTAATATTCCGCTGTTAGTTTTTCATTCGAAAAAATAGTATTGAGTATCAGGTATCAAGTAGTGGGTATTTGGTTATTTTCAAAGTATTTCTTAAGTTGATAAATCATTTTTTGAATCTCTCGGACTTTTTCTATTTGAGTTGATTGCTTCTCTTCAGAAATATAGTTCTGATCAAAGGCTAAATAAATCTGTGTTTCCAATTCAAATGAAGAACCATTAGCAATATCTAAAAACCTAAGAAATTCCTTATTGGAATCTCTACCAGCACCTTCCTCTATATTAGACGGAATGGAAATTGCAGATCTCTGCATTTGAGAAATTAATCCAAATCGCTCGTCTTTGGGAAAAAGTTTTGTTAAATTATAAATATCACTAACTAATTTCCGACTCTTTTCCCAAACAAATAACTCCTTAAAATTATGCATAATAATGTAATTAAATAATTATACTTGATACTTGATACCTGATACTCTGTACTCGATACTAAAGAATAGGATAAAACGCATCCTCAATATGCTTGATTTGGTGATTGTGGGGGGTGAGAATAATGGAGATGACATCAAATCTTGTTTCAAGACTGATCTTATTCTTTCTCAGAAAAGCATTTGCTGCCCTTACTAAAATTCTCTGCTTGGATTTTGTTACTGAAACTTCGGGTTCACCAAAGAAATTTGACTTCCTGGTTTTTACTTCTACAATAACAATCAGATCGTCTTTTGCGGCAATGATATCTATCTCATTTTTACCGAATTTCCAGTTGAGTTCGAGTATATCGTAACCTAAATTTCTTAGAAAGGCTTGTGCTAATTCTTCTCCGTTTTTTCCAAATTCAATGTGATCAGACATAATAACAGGTTTATACTACCCGTCATCATTCTATGATAATATACCTGATCATCCGGAGATTTTCCTGTTCCAATGAAAGGAAATACATACCGGCAGTTAATTCTGTGAGGTCAATTTTACTATTAAAGGTGCTTTCAGTTTTTACAGCTCTAATATATTTGATCTGTCTGCCGCTAAGTTCAGAAATTACCATGTTCAGATCACCGGTAGTTTCGTTAATTAATTCTATTTCAAAGATTCCTTTTCCGGGGTTTGGGTAAACTGAAAAACTTCCTTGTTCATCTCTTTCATCGATACCTGTAGTTATACTTGTGTAAGAAGCTTCCCATCCTTCTCCCGATACATAACTATCACTTGTAAACATTATTAGTACTTTTCCTGAGGTAGAGGTAACCGAAAAAGGTGTATTTGTTCCGGAAAAACTTCCTAATAATGGTGATCCCATATTGTCACCATCAAAGATATTTACTCTGTCGGCGCCTGATTCTGTATCGAATGCTGAAAAATTAACTGTTATGGATGTCGCTCCGGGAGGTTGAATTATCCATCTGCAAGATGAATTATTATTATAAAAATGATTGGCACTACCATCATCAAAATTTCCACTCGGATTATCAAGAAATGTCAATCCCCAGCAAAAATCATATGTTCCGGCAGGGCGTATTTTTATAATATGTTGATTATAGTTAAAATTAGACGATCCCGGACTAAGATCAGATGTTAAAAAATAACCATCTGCATATCCACCCCAGCCCCAGTTAAAATGAAAATGACTGCTACCCTGATAACCATCGCAAATAAAAGCATGGGCCGACATATTTGAAGCATCTGTTCCGGCATAATATAATGGCCAGAAAGCATCAAGTTCACTCTTTAATAGTTCATCCCATTTTTCCTGAGTATACCCACTCTTATAATCTATTTGAGTACTGGGTGCATAACCAAAATAACTTATTAAAGCATTCCGTGCATTAGATGAAATTGTACCTGATCCACTCGGACTGTAATTCATATCTGTTGCTACACCACAGTGATATAACATCTGTGCTACATCAGCATTAGGAAAATTAACATCATCAGGCATATTTGACCAATTATAAGTAGTGGCTCCAAAATTTGCAGATAATATACCATATGTAGGATGAAAATATGAATGAGAGCCTGTACCCTGAGTTGGGCTATTGTGATATCTCATAACCTGTCCCATGGCAACAGCTACGCAACCTACAAGTGTATTACCTGCAGGACAAGAATCATTATAAAAGCCTCCTTGATTCCAGGTGGAGCTTACTAATGGATTTACCTGCATCGTTGATTTTGGATCTTGTTTGGAGAACTGTTCAGAATATTCAATCCATGCATTCCGGGTTTTTTCAGAACTACCTAAATTATTTTCCTTAGCATAGATTATCTGCTTTTCATAATTATCTAACCATGATGTAAAATTGGGTGGCCGAAAAGAAGGATCAATTTCTCCTTTAAATGAATAAGCAAGGACTGGATAAACAATATCATCAGCAGAAATTATTATAAAACCTTCATTTTCATTAATATTAAAGATATAATACAATGCCTGGGATTTACTCTTGATAGTAAATTCTTCAGTAATAAAGATATCATTAAAAGATACCTTTTTGATCAGGTTTGCTTTTTCATAATAAACATTCTTACCAATAGTTTTGGCTTTTTCTAAACTAACTTCTTCTGCATAGATATGATAAAAGCCAGATACAAGTAAAACAAGGCATATTGCCAGAAATTTCGTCATAATAAAAATTTGTCTGTAGATAAGTATTTTCCCTTTAAAGCGACAAATGTACAATATCTTCAATAATAAGGTGGATTTTTCTACCAAAAATCAACGTTCTGTTGTCTTTTATGTGTCCTGCAGGAAAACCAAAACATAAAGGATAGTCGTATTCTTCAACGCATTCCTTGATAATTTCATAAGCAGTTTGGCCATACGGAGTAGTGTTGTCATTCATTTCACTCATGCTTCCAACAATAAGGCCTGCAAGATTTTTAAGTTTTCCACTTCTTTTAAGATTCATCATCATCCTGTCGATATGATAAAGATACTCATCCAAATCTTCAATGAAGAGAATTTTTCCTTTTGTGTCAATATCAGAAATACTTCCGCTAAGACTGTATAAAATGGAAAGATTGCCCCCTGCTAGTGTTGCTGTTGCTCGTCCTTTTCTATTAAAGGGATGTGGATTTATATTATAAGATAAGCCTTCTCCAAATAAGGCATTTTTAAGTGTTGTAATTGATTGGGAATCCTCCGGAATATTATTGAAATTAACCGGCATACCACTATGAATGGTTTCAATTCCAAAGTTTGTAAGTATATGCGAATGCAAAACTGTTACATCACTAAAGCCTGCTATCCATTTAGGATTTTTACTAAATGAGGAAAAATCAATATTATCAATTATTTTAACTGTGCCATAACCTCCCCGAGCGCAAACAATGGCTTTAATTCCAGGATTGTCAAGCATTTGTTGAAAATCAATCAGGCGTTGGCTATCAGTGCCGGCGAATTGGTGATGCTCGCTAAAGATATTTTTCCCAAGTTCAACCTTTAATCCCCATCCCTCAAATATTTTTACTGCTGCTGATATTTCATTTCCGGAGATTTTTCTGGCTGTGGAAACAATTCCAATAGTATCGCCTTTTTTGAGGTATTGCGGACTTATCATTGTTCAAAGATATGTAACAATTGCTTACCTTTGCCCAAAACATTTCAAAAATGACCAAGCAACAAAAAAAATTCAAAAGATATACGGTAACATCCGCTCTTCCTTATGCTAACGGCCCAATCCACATCGGCCATCTGGCCGGTGTATATGTTCCGGCTGATATTTATTCTAGATATTTAAGATCTACAGATGAAGATATTATTTTTATTGGCGGTTCCGATGAACATGGTGTTCCTATCACCATAAAAGCAAGACAACAAGGAGTTAGTCCACAGGAAATCGTTGATAAATATCATGGAATTATAAAAAAGTCATTTGAGGAATTTGGTATTTCTTTTGATGTGTATTCACGTACCTCTGCAAAGATCCACCATGAAACTGCGTCTGATTTCTTTAAAAAACTTCACGATAATGGGAAATTCCTCGAAAAAACCACATCTCACTATTTTGATGAAGAAAACCAGCAATTCCTTGCCGATAGATATATTACAGGCATTTGTCCACACTGTAATCATGAAAAAGCTTATGGTGATCAATGCGAAAACTGCGGGACTTCATTAAATGCAACCGATCTTATTAAACCAAAATCGGTATTAAGTGGAAATGTTCCTGTTCTGAAAGATACCAAACATTGGTACCTGCCTCTTAATGATTATGAACCCTGGCTAAAAGAATGGATAATCAACGGGCATAAAGATGATTGGAAACCTAATGTTTACGGGCAATGCAAATCATGGATAGATATGGGCTTGCAGCCAAGGGCTGTGACAAGAGACCTGGATTGGGGAGTTAAAATCCCACTGGAAAATACTGAAGGCAAGGTTCTTTACGTATGGTTTGATGCTCCCATTGGATACATTTCTGCTACAAGAGAATGGGCTAAGGTTAATAATCGCGATTGGAAACCATACTGGCAGGATGAGGAAAGTAAGTTGGTTCATTTTATAGGAAAAGACAATATTGTTTTTCATTGTATCATGTTTCCTGCTATGCTCAAAGCAGAAGGTAGCTTTATCCTTCCCGATAATGTTCCGGCAAACGAATTCCTGAACCTTGAAAATGATAAAATATCAACTTCCAGAAACTGGGCTGTCTGGCTTCACGAATATTTACTCGACTTTCCCGGGAAACAGGATGTATTGCGATATGTACTCTGCTCCAGTGCACCCGAAACTAAAGATAATGACTTTACCTGGAAAGATTTCCAGGCTAGAAATAATAACGAACTCGTAGCCATTTATGGAAACTTTGTAAACCGTACAATGGTCTTAACACAGAAATATTTTAACGGACAAGTCCCGGAAATATCAGAGCTTACCGAACTTGACAAATCTGTAATTAATGAACTTTCAAAATTTCCTGAGAGAATAGGAGAGAGCATTCAAAAATACAGATTCAGAGAAGCTTTGAGTGAGCTTATGAATCTGGCAAGACTGGGAAATAAATATTTAACCGATTCTGAACCATGGAAAAAAATCAAAGAAGATGAAAACAGGGTAAAAACAATATTAAATATCTCGCTCCAGATATGCGCAAACCTTAGCATATTATCTGAGCCTTTCCTCCCTTTCTCCGCAAAAAAGCTAACAGAAATGCTCAATATTCAGGTGATGAAATGGGAAGATGCCGGAAAAATTAATATTCTTAAAACAAACCAACAATTAGACAAAGCATCATATCTGTTTGAAAAAATTGAAGACAGTGCTATAGAACAACAAATTCAAAAGCTTATGGATACCAAAACTGCAAATGAGGCTGAAGAACTTAAAGTTATGCCTGGCAAGGAAATCATAGAATATGATGATTTTGCAAAGATGGATATTCGTACTGCAACTATTCTTGAGGCCGAAAAAGTACCAAAGACACAAAAGCTGTTAAAGTTAAGGGTTGATACAGGCCTAGACCAAAGGACTATTATTTCTGGAATAGCAGAATATTATAAAGCGGAAGATATTGTTGGTCAGAAGATCCTTATTTTGGTTAATCTTGCACCTAGAAAAATTCGGGGAACTGAGTCAATGGGGATGATACTTATGGCAGAAGATAATGAAGGCAAGCTTTGTTTTGCTGCTCCAACTGATGATTTTCATAACGGATCAACTGTGAAGTAAGTTTCAGGTTACATGTTGCAGGTTGCACGTTAAAAACCTTAGCCTCAGCCTTAGCCTCAACCTTTTTCAATTTGCAAGTCTAAATTATTCTCAGTAATTTTGCCCCGATTTTATCAGACACGCATACAAGGCCCCGTAGTTCAATGGATAGAATAGAAGTTTCCTAAACTTTAGATACAAGTTCGATTCTTGTCGGGGCTACAAAAAAGGAGAGCTTGTGAAAATTCACAGGCTGTTTTTTCATTTCAAAAATAAACAGAATACTTACCTCAATTCAGAAATAAAATCCTGAATATTAACATGCTCGATACCTTCAAAATCTGAACCTGACATAACTTCATCCATTGAAACAACATATTTGGGATAGTTATCCTTTATTTCCAGTAAATTACCAAACTCCCTGCCTATTGTTTTCTCATCCCGTAATAAATAAGCTACCTGAACATATATCTTTTTACCCGATTTTTCGCAGATAAAATCTATCTCTTTATCTCCAGACTTACCAATGCTAATATTATATCCTGATATTCTCAGGTGCTGATATACTGCATTCTCCAAAATTTTATTTATATCATTTACCTTATATCCTATTATAGAATGTCGCAGGCCAAGATCTTCAAAGTAATATTTCTCTCCTATTTCAAATATTTTTTTACCAATAATGTCAGTTCTAAGAACTTTAAAAATAAAAAAAGCCGCTTCTAAATGAGCTAAATAGTCTAGTACTAATTGTGGTGAAATTTGTATTCGTTGTGATTTTAGAAAGTCACTTATTTTTTTTGATGATACCATATTACCTGTATTATCAGCCACATATCTTACAAGTTTTTCTAAAAAACTAATATTTCTAATATTGTGCCGTTTAACAACATCTTTAAAAAGAATGGCTGCATAAATGTTTTTCAAGTAATCGTATATAACCTGATCATTTAACTCAAGGTTTATTAAATACGGCAATCCGCCATATTTAAAGAACTTAGTCAATGAATCCTTATCATTCATAAGTTTATGAAATTGCAAAAATTCAGTAAAAGACAAACTGTAAATTTTTATTTCAATATATCGACCACTTAGAAAAGTCGCTAATTCGCCTGATAATAACCTGGCATTACTACCAGTGCAATAAATATCATATTTTCCTTTTGCCTGTAAACTCCTTAAAGCCTTTTCAAAGTTTTCTATATCTTGTACTTCATCAATAAAAATATACTTCCTGCCTGTTCCCTTTTCTTTGCTTTTAATGTAATCAAGCAGATCTGTATGGTTAACTATTGTTTCAAATTCATCAAGCTCTTTGTTAATATATATTATCTCTGGATTTTTGTGTTTTAAAATTATAGCATCCATGATTTGAAAGAGCATATAACTTTTTCCTACACGTCGTTGTCCGGCTAATACCTTAATAATGTCTTTATCCATATAAGGTTTTACTAACTCCAGGTAAATTGGACGTTTAATATAGTCTCGTTTGAATTGAGTCATGTTTTTTAATTTTAGCTATTATCAAAATTTTAGCAAAAATATAAAAGTTTCGTATATATATGAAACTATTTTGATTTTTATTGTCTATTTCATGTATACATGAAACTTTGGATACAAGTTCGATTCTTGTCGGGGCTTCAAAAAAGGAGAGCTTGTTTATCATTACGGGCTGTCCTTTTTCGTTAATAAAATTAAATCCAGTTATAATAATGCTTCAAAATAGATTAAAAAAAAATTTGATCTATATCATATTTTTATTATATTTGTAGTGAATTTTTAGTATAAACCTTAAAATTAAATATTATGAAAAACAAATCAAATCGTATTTTAAAAGGGGGAAAAATTAATTTTCTTCGTGCTTTAATAATGATTGGAATGTTTATCCCGGCTGGTATTTTTAGCCAGACAGTAATTGAAATTCAGGTCTCACCAAATATTCTGAATTTACAAAGTAATGGTGTTGTTGTAACAATTCATACCAATATTCCATATGCAGAAGTAGGTGCACAATCAGTTACATTAAACGAAGTTGTTATTCAAAGCTGGAAGGCTGATAATCGCGGATTCTTTGTAGCTAAGTTCAATATGGATGATATAAAAAATATTAACCTGAATATTGGCGAGTACAATACTTTAACACTAGAGGGAGATAAAGTTTCTGGTGGTACATTTACCGGATCCGAAGATGTTTTAGTTATTAATAATTTGCCAAAAGGAAAAAATTAACTAGTATTGATTAATAAACTCATCTTTATAATATTAAGCATCCTTACAAATAAGGATGCTTTTTTTATAATTTATGCCTTTAATCACATATCATGAAAAAACCAAAAAAGAAAAAGCCAAAGGGCAAAAGCAATTTTAGAAATAACATAATCAGTGCTTTTTGTGATAATCCTTTTAAGGCATACAACTACAAACAAATTGCAGCAGCCTTGGGAATAAAGGATAGGTCAGGTAAAGACCTGATAAGAACTATACTTCTGGAATTAATTCAAGATGAAACAATATTGGAAATAAAAACCGGAAAATTCAAGCTAAGCCCATCTCAAATTAACAAATATGCTAATAAAAAAGCTTATGTAGCAGGTGTTGTGGATATGAAACAAACCGGAAAAGCATACATAATTTCAGATGAGATTGGTGAGGATATTTTTATTGCTGCAAATAACACAAAGCACTCCCTGAATGGTGATCTGGTTAAAGTATATCTTTTCCCAAAAAGACGAGGAAGAAAAACAGAAGGTCAGGTAATTGAGATCTTAAACCGAAAAAAGACTCAATTTGTAGGTATATTGGATGTTTCAAAGAATTTTGCCTTTTTGAAAACTGATAATCCATCCGTTCCAATAGATCTTTTTATCCCTAAAGATAAACTTATGGGAGGAAAAAATGGTCAGAAAGCTGTTGCCCGAATTACGGAATGGCCGGAAATGTCAAATAATCCATTTGGAGAAGTGATTAAGGTTCTTGGCAAACCGGGAGATAATGATGTAGAAATGGAATCTATTCTCGCTGAATATGATTTCCCTTTATCCTTCCCCAAAAATGTCGAAAAGGAAGCTGGCAAAATTCCTGCCGTGGTTCCCTCCTCAGAAATAAAAAAAAGAAAAGATTTTAGAAATGTCCTGACATTCACAATAGATCCTGCAGATGCCAAAGATTTTGATGATGCAATTTCAGTAAAAAGGCTGGAAAATGGTAACATTGAAGTTGGTGTACACATTGCTGATGTTTCACATTATGTTAAACCAAATTCAATAATAGATAAAGAAGCATATGAAAGGGGTACTTCCATATATCTCGTTGACAGAGTTATACCAATGCTCCCGGAAAAATTATCAAATTTTGTTTGCTCTCTCAGACCAGATGAAGAAAAGCTTTGTTTTGCTGCGGTTTTTGAATTAGATGATAGCGTAAAAATCTTAAATACGTGGTTTGGAAAAACAATTATTAAATCCAACAGACGCTTTAGTTACGAAGAAGTTCAGAAAGTTATCGAAGAAGAAAAGGGAGCATTTTCTGAAGAAATCCTCGTATTAAATAATTATGCCAAAATATTAAGAAAAAAGCGAATGGATCAAGGGGCATTTGCTTTTGAATCAACAGAGGTAAAATTTATTTTAGATGAAAGGGGCAAACCTATTGGTGTGAAAATTAAAGAACAAAAAGACTCTCATAAACTTATTGAAGAATTTATGCTGCTTGCCAACAAAGAAGTTGCAGAAAAGATTGGAAAAAAAACCGGAAGAAAGCAGATCAAAACATTTGTATATCGTATTCATGATAACCCTTCTCCTGAAAAACTAAATACTTTTGCTCAATTTATCAGTAAAATGGGGTATCATATAAATCTGGATTCAAAAAAGAATATTTCAAAATCTTTTAATGATCTGTTTAAAAATATTTCCGGAAAAGGAGAGCAAAACATGATTGAAACCTTGGCAATAAGGACAATGGCAAAAGCAAGATATTCAACAAATAATCATGGTCATTACGGTTTGTCATTTGATTATTACACACATTTTACTTCTCCCATAAGAAGATATCCTGATTTAATAGTACATCGTTTACTGGAAATGTATTTGAATGGACTTCCGTCAGTTAATGCGACTGAATATGAAAATAAGTGTAATCACTCTACAGAAATGGAAATTAGGGCAACTGAAGCTGAAAGAGCATCAATAAAATATAAGCAGGCTGAATTTTTCAAAGATAAGCTGGGAGAGAAGTTTGAGGGAAGGATATCAGGAATAAGCAAGTGGGGAATATATGTTGAGGTTATTAAATATAAGTGTGAGGGGATGGTTCGGCTAAATGATATCAATGATGATTATTATTATATTGATGAGGACAATTATACTGTTACAGGTCAAAAATATGGTAACATATATAAACTGGGTGATGTCGTTAATGTAGTTGTAAAACAAGTAGACCTATCAAAAAGGCAGATAGATTTTCTTCTGGTTTAAAATAAATATTACAAAATATTAAGACGCCTATAAAGGTCTTTACGATACATTCCACCAACCTGAATCTTGGTTTTTTTACCTTCAATCAGCATATCAGGATACTTGATATTAATAATTTTATCGAGTTTAATAATATGTGAGCGATGAACTCTGGCAAATTCTCTTGGTGGTAAAGTTCTTACCATTTCTTTCATTGTTGCATGAGTAGTAAAGCTTTCGTCAGCAGTGTGTATTACCACATAATCTTTAAAGGCTTCTACATATATAATATCAGTGTACTTAATGTGATTTAAACGATAATTTGCCCTGACAAAAATGCCATCGTGTTTATCTTTTCCGGATAATAAAGAAATATATAATTCATTTTCTTTTTTTAATAACATTTCCTTTCCATGTTTATATATTGCTATTTCTATGGCAGCCTTCAACTCATTTTCCAAAGTTTCGGCTTTTAGTGGTTTAAGAAGATAGCCTTGTAGTTCAGTAGTTTTAATATTGTTAATTATATCTTGATCTTCGGGATTGAAAATAAAAATTATTGGTATATCGTATCTTTTTTTTATTAATTCAGCTGACTCGAGTCCTTTTATTTTTCCCTTTATATCAAGTTCCATAAGAATAATTTCCGGTCGGTTTTTTTCAATTTCTTCAACTGCTTTTTTGTTTGATGATACAACTGCCTGGATAGAATAATTTGTATTTTTAATAGCATTTTGAATACTTTTAATAATTGCATTTTCTGCTGCTACTAGAATAATTTTCTTGGTTCTCATAACATAGTTTTTTTTAGATTTGTTTGTTAAATGAATAATTATCAGAAAAGAATAATTTATTAAGTGTTATCATTATTCCGGGCTGAAACAAAATTTAACAATCGTGTGATTTTTAATTTTTTAGATTTTGGTAATATACAAAATAAAAATCCATTTTGCAAGTATGTCTTAATTTTTTAATTTTCAACTTCACTTATCTCTGGTTTAATCTTAATTCCGTCATATTGTTTTTCTATACCATTTTTATATTTAATAATTAAAAAGGCTGAGCCATCATACTTATATTTAAACCAATCTCCTTCTTTTTTTCCCATGATATAAAATCCTTCATCTTTTCTTTTGCCATTATCCCAATAGTATATGTGTTTTCCATTTG
>JAIOTT010000008.1 GCA_021106655.1 Bacteroidales bacterium | reverse complement strand
GGTGTTGTTTTTAGAATTGCGACTTTAGACATGTATTCCCTCTTTTAAAATCTAATATTGATCTTGATTATTATTATTATGAATCAGTGTATAATTTATTTATTCATCTACATTTCTCAGTAAGTCCATTATAACCTATTCATTTTTAGCGTTTGATTTGCGGGGGAGGCTATTCTGCAAGAGAGAATAATTACCAAAATTTTTCCAGATTCCAGCAATAAGAGACCAGGACGGCTTCCTGTAAAGAGCCTTTTAATGAAGCGCTATTTAATCCAGGACGTTATTGGGTCTGGTGGCATGGGTTCGGTTTATCGCGCACGAGATATGCATTTCCCGAATGCTGTGAAGTTGGTGGCCATTAAAGAAATGGTAAGTACAACAACTGATATAAAAGTGAATCAATTGATGGTAAGAAGTTTCGAACGGGAGGCAAATCTTCTGGTCACTCTTTCTCACCCTCAGATAACAAATATTTATGATTATTTCACAATTGATCAACGAGCATATCTGGTGATCGAGTATGTTTATGGAAAGGATTTGGAAAAAATTCTTGATCGCGTAGAAGGATTTATACCAGAAGAACAAATCATTAAATGGGCAGTTCAGCTTTGTGACGTTTTGGATTATCTTCATTCTCATGAACCCGAACCAATCATTTTCCGTGATATGAAGCCCTCAAATGTTATGATAAATCGCCAAGGTAATGCTGTTCTGATTGATTTTGGTATTGCAAAAACTTTTCAACTTGGGAAAAAGGGAACAATTATTGGAACTGAGGGGTACGCTCCCCCTGAACAATATCGCGGTGAGTCCACACGATCAGTCGATATCTATGCCCTTGGGGCGACATTGCATCACGCATTAACCAGCTGTGATCCAACATCGGAACCCCCCTTCACATTTGATCAAAGGAAAATAAAAGATTTTAATCCTTCAATATCCGACGAGTTAGTTCAAGTCGTAGAAAAAGCACTAGAATATGATGCGTCTATAAGATGCAACTCAGCAAAAGACATGAAAGATGCAATACTGCAGGTGGGCCATGAGACAGGATTATTGACTGGTGTGAATTCTTTGTTATTTTCAAATTCGGGAATTGAGAGAGGAATTTCTTCATCTAAAAACGCACCAGCAGATCAGTTGATTAAACCTGTTTGGACTTTCAAATGTGAAGATGAAATTCGTGGTGGGGTCTTCTTAGACAATAATGATGTCTACATAGGTGCATACGACAACAATATTTACAAAATCGGTGCGGCAGATGGAAAATTTATTTGGAAATATGCAGCTGAGGGTGGTATTGTTTGCACACCTGTAGTTACAGGATCTAATCTATATTTTGGTTCTGAAGACGGGAAGGTGTATGGAATTAAAACATCATCTGCTAACAAGATCTGGGAATTTAAAACCGGGGGGGCAGTTCGATGTTCGCCTGCATTAGCCGAAGACCATGTATTTATTGGGAGTGATGATTGCAATCTCTACGTTCTGACACAATCTCAGGGAAGTTTATCCTGGAAAGTAGAGTCAATGGCACCCATTCGTTGTCAACCATTGATACATGATGAACTGGTTTATGTAGCAAACACTAAAGGGGAATTTTTATGTACTGATATGAGTGGGTACACCAAATGGCGATATTCGGCCAAACGCGCAATTCTTGGTACACCAATCATTGATGATGACATTTTATATTTTTCATCTCTTGATGCTACTTTTTACGCAGTTGATGCTAAAGCAGGATGGGCAATGTGGCGATTTCGAATGGATAAAGGATCGGTTTCTTCGCCGGTCTTACACGGTAAATATATTTACTTTGGGTCGGCAGATGGATATATTTACTGTATCAATAAAGTAAATGGCAAATTAGTTTGGTCTTATCAAACAGAAGGGCAAGTCTCTGGTTCTGTAGTATTAAATGATGATCTATTGTTTGTTGGCAACGCCGAGGGTTTTATGTTCGCACTAGATAGAACAGAAGGTAGTTTACAATGGAAATTCAAAACAGAAGGGCCAATTACGAGTAAACCGGTCATTTATAATGATTTATTAATTTTCGGATCGTCTGATAAATTGTTATATGCTTTACCTATATAAATACTATTGAATAGATTATTCTTTAGCAAAAGAAGGGATATGGAACATGGAGAGAAGGAACTCGATGACTAATTCCCATAATAGGCGAAACAGGGAGGATTAACTTTTGAATAAATTGCTACCTTTTTCGATTCAAGTCTGTTCACATCAAGGATTAGGAAGTAAATACGATCATAATGAAGATTCAATTTTTACTTTTCATTCAAATTATCTTACTGATAAGGATGAGTTTAATTTTGGCATTTTCATTATCGCTGACGGAATGGGTGGTCATGAAAGTGGTGAAGTTGCCAGCGATATGGCAGTGCGGTTAATGGCTGAACAAATGATTCGGTATCTTTATTTGCCCACTTTGATTTCAGAAGAAACCAATAATCGTGCTCCATTACAAGAGGTAATGGAAGAAGCAATTAAGGATATTAATCGTATTGTGCTCCAAAAAGTACCCAGTGGTGGGACCACTTTGACGACTGTTGTGGCTTTTGGAAACACTCTTTCTATAGCTCATATTGGTGATACTCGTGCATATCTGATCACAAACGAAGGTGTACTAGAGAAGCTTACTGAAGACCAAACGTTAGTTCAACGGTTAATCACTTTGGGCCAGTTTACAGAAGAAGAGGCGAGACAATATCCAAAACGCAATGTTTTATATAATGCAATAGGTCAAAGCGAGAGGGTTGATCCTGTTGTTTTCATTCGGCGGCGACCAGAAAAAAGTTCTTTGTTATTGTGTAGTGATGGTTTATGGGATGTTATAGAGGAGCTTAGAATATCTGAAATTGTTAAGCAAGAGCAAGATTTAAATAGTGCATGCAAGATATTGGTACAAGAAGCCCTCGATAATGGTGGACAAGACAATATTTCGGTAATTATTGTGAGATTTGAATCAGTATAAAAATTATGGAAAAGCCCAAATTAAAGTATTCAATTTCCTATGGTAGTGATGAGTTGCTCATAATGAATGAGCCTCAGATTTACTATGCACTGATTACACTAAGTGCAGAAGGGGAAAAGGGATATTCGTCAAAGATTCCGAAAAGTCTGTGTTTTGTGGTAGATGCTTCTACCTCGATGCAGGGTGAACCTATCGATATTGTAAAGCAATCTTTATCAGGAATACCTAAAATACTGGATGATCAAGACACTCTTTCTATTGTAACTTTTAATGATCGAGCAGAAACGATTTTTCGACCAACCAAGGTGGACAAGATACAGAGTATATCTCGCCATATAGCTAAGATCCGTGCCGTGGGTGGAACCGAGATGTATCAAGGATTGAAACGGGGTTACATCCAACTTGTTCGAACAAAAACGTTTCGCCAGTCTTTATCAACAATAATTCTATTGACTGATGGTCAAACATATGGCGATGAGGATATGTGTTTCCGGTTGATAAAAAATGCTCGCTCAGATGGGATAAATATATTTGGTGTAGGAATTGGTAACGAATGGAATGATGAATTTATAGACGAATTAGTGGGTTATGCGGGGGGTACATCGGCTTATTTGTCTGATATTTATAAGCTTCCAATAGTTCTTTCAAATCTCATAAAAATGGCACATATTGATTCAATACCGCAGGTAACAATGCGATTTGACACGAATTCCAGAGTGACATTATCAAATATCTTTCGACTGGAAAGGGAAGTAAGTCTTTTACCGATCGATAATAATCAAGTGTGCATTGGTGCAATCCCGTTTGGTTCAAAAATTCAATTATTATTAGAATTTCATATTCCTTCACTAAACACTGACGAAGAGGAAGTCTGTCTACTCAACGGAAAATTTATTAATAATTCTTATAAGGAACATTTAAAAATCCAATCATATTCAATAAATATGAAAGTTCCTCTTACCTCAACACCCAAAAAGAATGGTATTGTTTCCAATGAAATTATGCAGTCGGTTTTTTCCATCAGTCTTTACCGTATGCAGGAAGCGGCCAGGAATGAGATTCGAAAAGGGGAGATAAACAAAGGAATTCGAATGTTGAGAAATCTTGCGAACCAATTAAATGTGCAAGGGAAACCGGCATTAGCCTCTAGAATTATTGAAGAGGTACTCTTTATTGAAAACACTCAGGGCTACTCAACAAGCGGAGAAAAGCAGATTAAGTATGCGACACGCATTCTGTCTGCTGAGACTCAAGTTGATTTGTCCAATATGAAAACGAAAAAGGTGAAATTGAAATGATCATCTGTCCAAGTTGTAAACACGAGGAACTCGAAGGAAGAATTTTTTGTTCTAATTGCGGCGCATCTCTGATGCAACGAGTGCAAACTGCAATAGAAGAAACAGAAACCAGAGTGATAATAGTTGAATTATTGGATGTTAATCGG
>JAIOTT010000267.1 GCA_021106655.1 Bacteroidales bacterium | reverse complement strand
TTTAATCAATCATGTTGAACTAAACCGCTACGCGGTAGATCCGGTTTTTCTGCCCTATTAGTATAATACCCATTTAGAAATCTTTTAAACACTCCTTTATCATGGTCTTTAAGTACCATTGGTACTAAAACCATTTTTAAGGAGTGTGTACATGACACATCAACAAGCTTTAAGAAAGCTGCTTTCAGATAAGTTTTCCTGTAAGCTTAATGCATACATTCAGAACAGATATCATATACTGGATACCTTGCAGCACATTTTTTATTCCTGGTAAAGTGTTTAAAGTGACTAACCCGGAGGATCCAGAAGGTTCAAGACGTCGAATCCTGGCGATGAAAGGGACATTGAATGCAATTTTAAGAGCAATACCACATGTACTTGGAATCGCTCCTAAAGAAGTAGATGGGTTATTATATCCTATGTCTGGCTGGGGAACGGCATTTGTACTATTTGATGATGTTTCAGGAGGGGCAGGGCATGTCCAACAGTTGAGAATGAATACAAAAGATGATCATAATGCTGAAAAACTGATTAGAAAGGTCTTGGAAAAGGCATTGTCCTTGATTGAACAATGTGCGTGTACTTTTGTAGATGAACCCTCTCTTTATCCAGTTTCTCGAGAAGATTTTAATATGGCTAAAATTAAAGAGGGTATACGAGAACGAAAATCCTGCATAAAATGCCTTTGGAAGCCAAACAGACCTGAAGAGAATCGCCTTTTAGATTCAGCAGATGTTCAAAGAGTACTTTACTTTTTGTTGAATAGACAGGATTCCGGTAACATGCTTGATTCAGTTGATGAGATTTAGATTGAATAAAATTATCAAAAGAGAATCTCTGAAAATCTGAACTGGTCACAATTTGTGACCACTAAACCAATCAACCAAGACCACCTAAACAGGAAAGGTGGACTTGGTTGATAAACAATAAAGCCCCAAATTGATCAGCTATTGGATAAAAGCTTATTTGTTCCCCTTACATGAAGAATAAAAGTGTATGCAAAACGTAACCAAAAATAAAAACTGCATACAATTACCGGCTGTTACACCAAGTTTCTTTGTGTTGACATAATTGTATACATGATTTAGAATTAAGTTACAAATCGTTGATTTGTATTACAAGAAATTACGGCGCAGACACGCCTGAAAATCCTCGTGTCAACAGTTCAATTCTGTTCGGCGGCACATAAGGATCTTTAAATCGTTATTATTTAGCGACTTGAAGATCCTTTTTTATGTTAAGATTACAAATCTCATTAGAGTATTTTGAGTGGTTTTCAAAGAATTTCTGTTTTCGGATTAATATAGATAACTTGAAATCTTGAGGTCGCAAATTGCGACCGGTTCGAAGAGTTAAAACATTCTTCTGTTAAGCCATATGCTTTTTCTGCACAGATTTCCGGGCTCAGCATACCTCGCACTAAAATGTATTGCAGATCTTTCGTGTTGAATAAATCATCCTGCTGTATATTAAGACAGCCTTTATCCTGTATATTTGTATCCTCAACTGACTCAACTAACTGCAAAAGGAACAAATAATTATGTCTTTTACTTCTTTGGGTGTATCTCAATCTTTATTACATATATTAGAGACTCAAAACTACACAAATCCCTATCCTATTCAAAAAGAAGCAATACCCGCTATACTAAATAAAAGAGATGTTTTAGGCATTGCAAAAACAGGATCCGGGAAAACCGCCAGTTATGTAATACCTATATTGATGAATTTACAGGAAAAAAGTGTTAAGAAAAACAGGCATGTACAGGTATTAGTACTGGTGCCGACCAGAGAACTGGCTGTGCAGGTGAATGATGTATTTAAATTGTTTGGAGAAGCGATTTTTCAAACGATTCCTCAACAGATAAAATCATTAGCTGTGTTTGGCGGTGCTTCTATAAATCCACAAATGATGGCCTTACAGAATGTAAATGTTTTAATTGCCACACCGGGACGATTGCTTGAATTAGTTGAAGTAAATGCTGTACACCTTTCAGAGATAGAAACTCTTGTGTTGGATGAAGCTGATAAAATGCTGAATGCCGGCTTTGAAAAAGAGATGAACCGGGTTTTTGATTTGCTTCCCCCAAAACGACAAAATCTTCTATTCTCTGCAACCCTCAATGATGATATCAATACTATACATCAAATACTGCTGCATGATCCCATTGTTATAAAAATTGAATCTTTTGAAGAGGATCTTGACCTTATTAATCAAAGTGCCTATTTTATTGCTGCAGAAAAAAAAGGACCACTTCTTCGTTATTTAATAAAAAGTAAGAAAATGACACAGGTCTTAGTTTTTACCTCGTCAGTTGTTAGAGCGGAGAGAGTTGCAGATAAACTTCGAAAAAACGGTATTGAAGCTAAAGCAATTCACAGAAAGAGAACTCAGGGAGTAAGGACAGACCTTCTGAACGATTTTAAGGAGGGGAAACTCCAGGTTTTGGTGTCAACAGATCTGCTCTCCCGGGGAATTGATATCGAGTTTTTGCCGTATGTTATCAATTATGAACTGCCGCGTTCACCAAAAATATTTATTCATCGTATTGGAAGAACAGGTCGTGCAGAAAGACCGGGCGAAGCTATCACACTTATCTCTCCGGATGAAGAAAACCATTTCAGAGTCATAGAAAAGAAAATTAAAAAACGGGTGGTTAGAATTCCTGCTGACGATTTAGATCTCAGGAAATATTGATAAAATAAATTCATAAGAGTAATTGTTTAGAGAATATAAAGGTACATATATATGGAAATTATGGAGATAGAATTCAATAAATTTCTGGGACTGAAAAAATCAAATAAACCGGAATATATATTTCAACTTGAGAAAAGAAAAGAATTTAC
>JAIOTT010000144.1 GCA_021106655.1 Bacteroidales bacterium | reverse complement strand
TGTCATGTCCGATCTTGTAGGGCAAAAAAGAAGGTGCGGCCATGACCGTAGACCTTGCATCCGAAAAATGGATATCTGGAAATTGTTATGGTCATTTTTACGGCAATAGAGTGGATATCCCGGCGGAGATCTGCTTGGGCTGCCCGCTGTCGCCGCTGTGTGACTTTATAACCTCAGAAAAATTAAGAAAGATTTGAATAAATAATAATATAAGTCAAAACCGGTTATATGATATCAAAACGAGTGAAAAACCGATTTTCATTTTTTTGCCTATTTCTGCGTTTTCGGGTCTGCATTAATAACTTATTTAATTAAATAACTCTGCTGGAATAGTGGAAAAATATAAATAGTTTTGTGTCCATCTTATGTTCATATGATTCACCTAGGATATGTTCATTTAATGTATATATTTATGTGTAGTATATGTACAGGGGGTGCCACACACAATGATACCCCAACGGCCTGTGTTTTGTATTCGTTGTTCCCATGAATTTTTATCAAAGTCAGAGCATCCCAGATGTTCGGCTTGTCGTTCGTTCAAAGTTGTTGATCATAGAACAATTTCGGCAAAAAAAGACATTGTGAAGATGCGGGTGGAAGTAGATAATATTAAAGTGAAAATTTCAAAAATAAATCTGGCCTTAGAATACACAATTGGTAAATTAGAAGATTTAATTAACGAATTAAAAAAGGACGGTGTTATATATGGTAAATAGTGAAGAAGAGAAAGCATACAAAGAATACATCGATGATACGTCAAGTGAACTGATTGAAGAGAGAAAAGATACTGATAAAAGCATAGATACCCAAGATACTAATGAGAGCAAAGATAGTGAAACCACGGAGGAGAAAGTAGAGACTGGAATAATAGACGAAACCATATACACGAGGTATAATCCCGTTCCAATTGGACCGTTTATTAAGAACGATCCTGAGACAGGCATGCCGGATATTGATGCGGTTCAACATGCAAATATAAACTATAACATTCCTATGGAGTGGCCAGACCAATTTAACGAGTCGTTAGAATATTATAGTAAAAAAACAGTGGCGGATGTGGCTAATGTTGAACTTGCATTCGAAGATTATGTATCGATGTTAAAGGATGATATTATTGATACTAATCGGGATCATGAAATATTAAAATCAACTCTTGATGAATACAAAAAAGAGCTGGCAAAGTATAAAAGAGAAAACGCTCAGATGAACGAAGAATTCAAAAACTATAATGAAGCTGCTGTTGGTCTGAGTGAGTTAGGAGATATAGTGAAAGGACACATTGAGAAATTGAATAGAGAGCAAGCGATGTACAAAGACGACCTCCGTGATATCATTGAAGAGCAGAATAAAGCCCACGCTGAACAACTTTATAATATTAATTTAAAAAATATTCAATTGGTTTCCACAATCGAACAAACATGTGATTTGATATCAAGCTTCGGTGATTCTAAAAACAATCGAAAATTATTAGGCGTTTTGGATTCAATGCGTCCATTGAAGAACAGGTAAATTCATGTATTTATCTAAATGCCCTGCCGCCGTGCTTGAAAAACAGTACAATAAAAAATTTAAAACATGCTCGTTTTTGAACTCATCATCCTATGCGTACATGGAGATCGACAGTCAAGGGAGGATGAAATTCAATATCAAGATGCATGATCATAAGAAAGCTTTGGTAATACTAGTTTCAAAAGCTCACCTCTTTGAAATGTTATTGCAACACCTTACCTTTCGTCCGATTTATCCGTATTACGACCAGCAGGACCGTGGTTTTGATCATATATGGACGTATGATCAAAAATACCAGAAATTATCTGACGGCAGTGGGTTGAAACAGTTTCCTGATATTGACAAGATGACACCAATAGAAATTGGAGATTATCACCGGGATGCTGTGCAACATCTGGCAAAGTATATTCCGCAGGTCAGTGGTGTTCAAAAAGCCAGGGCTGAAAGGCAGATGCAGAAGTTACTTGACAGGCAATGGAAGATTGACATATTGTATGAAGCTGAAAAAGCCAAACGTATCTTTAAACTCGAAGATGCAATAGAATAATGCGCTTGCTCTTGATTATCATGTTTTAGAACCCCATAATCACCACCTACCGCACCGATTACACCTATGAAAGTATATTTATCCACATAGCTTTATATTAAGAATCTGTTATCAGTCAGTTCCTTTTTACTTTTTTCTATACTGGTTATCTATCCATCTATCTATCAATCTTAGATACATCTAGCTTAAAATCGGGATACTCATACAAAATCATATAATATTATATGTATACAATTTTGTATACAAAAAACTATATTAATCATTAGTTCTATTCTTGAAGATAATAACCAGGAGCCATTATTTATGACGGGTTTGAATGTCCATATAAACGAATTAAATGAAAAACAACTACGGGATATTGATTTCTTGATGTCCTCCGGTTACTTTGTTTCGAAGTCCGCAATGGTCAGAACCAGCATTCTGTTGTTGGTTCTGGTTGTTCGTTATACTCCGAAAATTTTAATTAAATTGAAAGGCGGGCTTTGATGTCATCATCACCCCTAGCGATAGTATGCATTATTCTATTTTTGTGTATGCTTTCCCCTGCCACAGCCGATGAGATGATAACAAACGATAAATTTACAGTTATAATCCCTGCGGTTTCAGACCAGCCATTCCATTTCATTTCAGACGATGAAAATATTCAGTGGACATTCAAAAGCGTATCCGTAAGGAATAATGATTTTTCAGTTATAACCAACTATAAAAATAACAAAGCAACCTTGACAGACCAAAAAAACACCAATGTACTACAAGGCATTAATGCAGAATTTAGGTATAGTGTCACCAGGACGTCATTTAATAAAGTATTAGTAATTGATAAATCAGAATTACCATTGAATTATGATTTATTCACACTAAATGAAGTCTACGGAACTGAAAAAAATTCAGTTAATTATTATACAACCCCGGGAACCACTGAAAAAATACAGTGGTCAGATAAAATCACAACAAAAGAAATAACAGCGTCAGTAGTGTACTTTGGTGATAATGGTTTAATCTTCAAAAGCCCTATCGCATGGGATGATCACGGTACAATAATAAGAGGATATTACGAAGTAAAATATAATAGTCCCGGAAGTATTGAATTATTCACAGTATTTGAAAAAGAAAAAATAGACACATTACAGGGAACTATCTATTTTGATCCTAATGTAGGCTTTTGGTCAAGCGATTCAAGCATTGTTTCAGGGATATCTAATATCAACTTCGCATCAACCCCACACGTTTTTAATGTTCATGGTTTTAATCAGATGATATCCGGCGGATATGATGGTATTTGCTATGGTTATGATCGCTCAGGTTCAACATGGGTAACAAATAATACCCTTGTATCTGGAATATCTGATATTGGGAGTTATTCAGTTCCAACAGTGTATAAAGACGGCAGCACAATTAAATTAATCGTTGGCGGCTCAGACGGAACAGTTGACGGTTATATCGGTGGCGGCCCTTGGTCAAGTAACTCAGATGTGGTAAGCGGCATTTCTAATATGGTCGCTCACTCGGTCCCGTGTGTTTACAATGACGGCGGCACATTAAAGTTAATCATGGGCGAAAAGGAATCCGGCGCAGCAACACCAACCGGATATACTGGTGGCGGTCCCTGGTCAAGTGATTCAAACGTAGTAAGCGGCATAACCACAACATACGACTATTTCAGGCCAACAGTATTTAACGACAGTGGCACACTAAAATTAATATCAGCTACAACAGGCAGCGGTGACAATGTTGGATATGTCGGTGGCGGTTCCTGGTCAAGCGACAACAGCCATATCACCGATATGTCAGATGGTGGATATGGTATTACTACCTTATTTAGTGAAAGTTCAATTTGGAAAGCAATAACCGGCGATGTAGGCGGCGACTATTACGGTAATATATGGGATGAAGCCCCTGAAACATCAAACCTGAAAACAGAACATGTAGTTAATGGCACACGAATATACACAAACCTTTCAACACCATATTTCACCTGGACATATACCGATAATGAAGATGTTGCACAAAACTCCTGGCAGATACATGTAGGCACATCCAGTGGCTTATCGGATAAATGGGATAGTGGGATCCAATCCGGCACAGACAAATATGATATCTATGCCGGTTCGGCATTAAGCAGAGCCACGACATATTATGTTCAAGTCCGTACAAATGATTCACATGCAAATAGCACATGGAAAAAAGGAACATTCAGATTTAATACTGTCCCGGTGACATCAACAGTAAAAACCGAATCTGCAACAAACCCCATTCAGATTTATACAAATACCTCTACACCATATTTCACCTGGTCATACTCCGATGGTGACAGCGACACACAAGAATCATGGCAGGTATTCGTAGGCACATCCAGCGGTTTATCTGATAAATGGGATAGCGGCATACAGACCGGTACTGACAATCATGATATTTATGCAGGTTCTACATTATCTCGAAACACTACTTACTATGTTCAGGTCAGAACAAATGATAATTATGAAAATAGCGCATGGGAAACCGGCACATTCAAAATAAACGCCCTGCCAGTAATCACAAATGTTGCAATATCCCCCGGAGCACCCCAAGACACCGACGACTTAACCGCAACCAATGACACGGCCACAGACGGCAACGGCGATAGCGTAACCCTATATCATCGCTGGTATAAAAACGATGTACTTCAATCCGGATTAAACGACATTATCACAATACTTGCATCTAACCTTACAGATGATGACGTTTGGAAAGTTGGAATCATTCCAAACGACGGATATGAAAACGGCAGTCAGTTATTATCAGCAACCGCAACAATCGGCACAGGTAATTATGCCCCCACCTTATCAGGTATAACGACAAACGTAAGTACTAAAAAATATGGGTATGATATTTTAGTAAGTACACTGACTGCATATGATCAAAACGATGATAGTTATACATTCCATGTAGGTGATAGTATTGGAGCAAGCAACCTCTGTAACTCCACAAGTACACCCAATGGCACTGAAGCCAACTGTACAATTACAGTTAATTGGACAACAGGAAGCCATACAATTTATGGTAGACTTACAGATGCAAATGATACTTCTATAGAATACCAAGAGATCATAACAGTAGATGTAACACCCCCATCTATTGATAGCTCTTCAGTAACCCCTGCCAGTGGTACAACTGATTCAACATACCAATTATCTTCAAGTATTTCAATAGCTAACGGTACAATCACATCAGTAAAAGTATGTATTGGACAACTAGAGCTTTCATGTACAAATTACACAATGACGTTATCCGGCGAAAATTACATTTACAATTTTAGTACAGGATCAGCAGGCAGTTACGCATCAACTATTTACGCTTCTGACGATTCAGGTAATAGTGATAGTACTGCAGGCCCTTCTTTCTTCGTGGCTACTGGATCAGCAGGAGGTGGCGGTGGTGGTGGTGGCACCAACATCACAATTAACGAAACAATATTGGGTGATTTAGCACTTACACCCGGTCGGCTTGATACTTATTTTATATTAACTGGGGATGAAGGTAAAACTTCATATCGATTTATTTCAAACAGATTTATTGAATCGTGTGATTCAGAAGTGGGAACCTGTTCAATTAGCGAGGACCGCATGGACGTTGAGGTAGTATACGATATCAATCGATCCATCAAAGTAATTGAAGATGTAGTTACAATTACTGATGGGGATGGATATCACGCAACTGCCGATGTTATTCTTAGGATAATAAACATTGGTTCAAGTATTCCAATGTGTGAGATTTATGTGGGTGATGCTTTAGGGTCATTTTTATCTGTGTTTTTTGAAGTAGTTGATGGCGTATTGATTGGAATTAAAACTTGGTTTATTGGTTCTATGGTTGTGGGACTGGGATACTTTGGGTATAAAGGATTTAATTGAATGAGGGAATAATAATATGGCAAAATATATTTTATTTATTATAGCGTTGGTTCTTCTAATCCTTCCTGCTGCTGCGTATGCCATAAATGATAATACTGGTTATGAATCTGGTTTCAGCAATGGAGTAATGACGGATCACACCAACTTAACTTTTGAAACAAACTTAAATGGGGTTGTGACCGTCAATGGTGAACGGTTCATCGGGTTTGCATTGAAGGGCACCTATGCAGGAACTGAATATATATACACGTCAATGGATTATGAATGGACATGGTTACATACTATAAATGGAAAAGACCATGTGTTTGAAGCGATAAACGATGATGACAATTTCGTGTGGAAACAGTATTGGTATTTTTATGAAAATCAGCCGATGAAAATCGAACATAGCTTAAAAAACAATTATGCACATCCAATAAACGATATGCAGATGTATTATATTATTACGGTAGAAGATGAAGATACAATTACTTACAACGATAATAATTATATAGTTGGTGATGTTAAACCTGTGTATATCCGGCAGGATTTAAATAATGTTGAAGCAAGTGTTACTTTTAATTCTGACATTGATTTCAATTTCATGGACTTGATAAGTGATGGGTTTAATATTAACGAATTTTATATTGGGAGTGGTTCTGTAATAGATAAACCATTGATCGACATAATGGCTGTGGGTTTTACTAAGAGTACTGGAACTTTAAATCCAGGACAGGAAATATTAGTTGATCCTACATTCAGTGAACACACTACTCCGTGTCTTTCTGTTTGTCAATTAGATGGTAATACAATAGTTGTGGGTTGGTTTGATAGTTTACTAGAGGATATTACATTTGCGATCTATAATACAAATGGCACTTTAATCACGGGTCCTATAGATGCGGATACCAATGTTGGTATGAATGCTCACGTTTCAGCAACTGCTTTGAACAGTACCCATTTTGTTCTTGCATGGTATGATTATGGACTTGTCGATGATGTTACATTTGCTATCTATGACGTGGGTGGTAATTTGATAACGGGTCCTATAGATGCTGCGGACGATGTTGGTAATTTTAATTCTGATGTTTATGTGTCTGCTTTTAATGACACTCATTTTGTATTTGGGTGGGGTGATGGATCTGATCAGGATGTTACATTTTCTGTATATGATACAAGTGGTAATTTGATAACGGGTCCTATAGACGCCGATACAACTTCCGGATATTATGGGGGGGTTTCTGTATCTGCTTTAAACAGTACTCATTTTGTATTTGGGTGGTTTGATGATGCAGAAAATGATGCTACGTTTTCAGTATATGATGTAAGTGGTAACTTGATAACGGGTCCTATAGACGCTGATGAAGATATGGGAAATGGTGTGGTTTCTGTATCTGCATTGAATGAAACATATTTTATAATATCTTGGTTTGATAATACGGATGATGATGCCACGTTTTCAATATATGATGTAAGTGGTAACTTGATAACAGGTCCTATAGATGCGGATACCGATGTTGGTACATCTTATTCTGTTTCAGCATCTGCGTTAAATCAATCCCATTTTGTAATATCTTGGGCGGATGATGTAGATGGGGATATTACGTTTTCAATATATGATGTGGGTGGTAACTTGATAACAGGTCCTATAGACGCTGATGACGATGTTGGAACTTCCAGTGTTGTTTCAGTATCATCATATGAAACGGCGACAGGTATAGAATTATCCGATGATAAATTTGTTATTGCATATGAAAAAAATGATGCGAGTGGTGAATTTTTAGTATTTAATGTCGATGGTAGTGTTTATGGTATACCAACAAATCCAACCATAGACCATTTCCATGTTTCAGGTTCAGAAGATTATGAAATGAATGGGTCGTATTCAGATACTATTCAAGTTGGATGTGGAGTATCCAGTGACCCGGACGGTGGAGTAGTTACCCATAATTTAACATTACATTATGGAAATGAAACATTTGTATCTGTTATTAATAACACATTTACTAATTCAGATATTAATCATGGTATTTATGCAGACATTGACTTTGATACTACAAGTTATTATTCTGTAACTGATAATTACACATTGAGATTGATTGCTACTGATGATGAAAGTGAAAGTGTAACTGTATGGTTGGATGTCAACTTTTCATTACAGGCATCCAGTGGGACGTCTAATTTTACTTTTTTAAATGAACTTGTATCACCTGTAAATGTACTTCAAGGTATTACATCTACAATAACAATAAATGTATTGAATCCAAATGCAACAATAACTACAGTATACGCTAAAATCCAAGGTACAAATTACACAATGAGTAACACCATTGGCAATACATGGTCGTATGGTTTTTCATCGTCATTAGTTACCAAACATTACATAACAAATTATTATTCCCAAGATAATTATAGTATCTGGAACACCACCACATCAACTGCATACATCAATGTATTGAGTTCGTCCGGCGAAGGTGGTGGTGAAGCACCCGCACACACAGCAACACCCACACCAACCGCAACGGCTACAGCTACAGCAATACCAACCGAACCAATAACTAACATTTCAATACCTGGAATATTTAGAATAATTGCAGGCGAAGGACTGTCAATGTTCAAAGTTAATTTTGGTACTGACGATCCGACATACTCAAAAACACTAACACATGGTAATTTCAGTTGTGTGGTGGTGGATGATAACAAGTTAGCTACATGCAGTGTGTCTGAGAACAAAGTTCGTGTAATTTTAAATCCAGCTTTGAGGGGCGTTTACAACTATCAAGAAAGCCAAATAAAAATCTATGATCCTAATGGCAACCTCCAGCGGGTTTTTGTTGAAATTGTCATCATCGATTTGATGGGGTGGGTCGAAGTGCCAAACCTCTATATTCCAGGCGCACCGTACATCATGTTTGAAAAAGACACGAAAACGGATACAGTTGTTGGTGTTCGGTTGTGGTGGATATTTTTAATTGGGTTGTTGTTCGCAAAAAGATTGAAATAATGTTGCAAAAACCGCTATCAGGACCCTTCGATTTAAACGGGCTGTACTGGTTTGGTGGGTAGTAAACCATTAGCAGGGTATAGATAAGCGATTGTGTGGCATCCTAAGAGGTTTTTGGTTTGAAAGTATTTTAACAAGTATCTTGTACGTGATAATCTGGCATTAAAGGAAAGAATTAGTAAAAATGGCGAGATTGGCAAAAAAACTAAAGATTTCAAACCACAAACTTCGATTCTAAGCCGATTTAAGCGAATGGTGGGTACTTGTGTATCAAACATGCGCTAAAAGTCCCACAGCGCCTATCCTGCGAAGCCCTATATATTGAAATGGTGTTTAGCATGCTGTCAAAGTCCTTGTTGTGCTGCAACATGCCAGGCAACATTATAGACCCTGCCAGATCAGGCCGGTCATGAAGTCTATACTAAAGCTGCAGGGATTAACATTGGCCTTGGAAAAAAATCAAAGTCAACTCAGTCTTTAATAGCGTCGTCTTTTTTAGTAGATTCTGGGATCGCTAACGAAATCAAAACAACCATAGCCCCAAAAACCACGCCCATCGAAATTGCTTCAACCAAACTAGATATTGAAATAGCAATACCAAGAGAACCCATAACCGCTTTGACACCTATTATTATACCGCTCATAGAAAACACCTTATCTTATCTTTGTAGTTATAAATACTTTTACATTATTAATTATTAATCATTATTTTTATTCGGTTGATTACTGGGATGTTTATATATATTAGAAGTAATGAATCTAAGCAATTCACCAACAGAAGCAATTACTAATGGAAATGTTAAACTGCAAATAAACAATTTCACAAAAGAAAAATTAACGTAAAAATTGACACTCATAAGTTCATTTATTTTAGTATCATGATTCGATGAAAAATCTAAAGTAATCAATATAATACCAAAACAAATTAAAATAATTATTGTTACTAATAATGAATATAGTGTAGATAAAATCCTTTCTTTGGCTTGTTTCCAATCAAAACCTTCATCATCTTCAATTTTTTCAACAGCAATCAATCCTGTAGTAACATAAATTCTAATTGACAATAATAAAATACATGCCGTAGCTAATCCGAAAGTGAAAACATTCAAATCATTTACCATATTAAAAAAACTATATGTTGATATTAATATGAAAGTGGTTAATAAAAACAACAATGTTAAATAAGTAACATATAAATTTTTAAATCGTTCCAGTCTAGACTCTGTTATGTGATACATACCCAATTTTGACGTTGTAAGTGAAAACGTGTTTAGTAAAAAAACACAAAGAAAACACAATCCAATGATTAAAAAAATTAATAATATATATTCCCCTAAACTAAGTGAAACTCCAATTGCTGGGGGGGGTGACATAATAAAAAGTTGATTGTTGCTATATATATAATTTTTCTTTTTAATCTGATTTTTATAACGACCCCCGCCGCGCAACACAACTTGATTTATAGCGATACATAAATCAAACACACCATGAAGCCCAGGCCGAAACCCAGGGATGCAAATAGCAAGTCCTTCTTTAGTTCTGCAGTCATTCCTTGCGCTCCTTCAATGCAGGAAAGCCACCGATGTTTTCCCAGTCGTATGTTTTGCTAGGATCAAGATTGAATAATCTCACAATCTCAGGGCTTACACTAATCTTAAAATATCCAGATTTATCTTTTGACAATTTCGGCATAATATCACTGCCCTAATATTAGGTTAATATTATATGAATGTTAGGTTAAATAAATGAGTTTGTGGTTATATCAATGTGTTATCAACGGTATAATCTTAAACTGACATATATTCATCTGTGTAATCATAAAAACCATTGGCCTTTGCTACCAGTTTAAGGTCTATAGAGTCCTGGTTCAGACGTATGAAAACATTAGATACAGTAACAGTAGCCTGTCCTGTTGCGTCTGTCTTGTCAGAACCAAAACCGCCTCCGCCTGATATTAATACACTAGCTCCATTTATC
>JAIOTT010000511.1 GCA_021106655.1 Bacteroidales bacterium | reverse complement strand
AGATTAAAGAAGATGAGATAATACTGGAAGTGATGATCAACTCCGGAGTACAGCCCTTGCTTTACAACGATCTGATGAATAGAGCAGTAGCAAATAATTGGTAATGCGAATCAATGGTTAAATATAACATCATGTTACCCCAATTAAAAATAATATTCACAAAAACTTAAGTAATGAGAACACTAATTTTTATGGCTGCCCTTGTGATCTGCAGCTTTGCTATTTCTAAAGCCGGTAATGAAGAGATCGTTATTGGCGAAAAAGTAACAATCAAATCCAAGGTACTGAATGAAGATCGAAATCTTATGGTTTATCTGCCACAAACCTATGGGATTTCAGGAAAATCTTATCCGGTAATGTATTTACTGGATGGAGGATACCATTTCCATCATGTGAGTGGAATAGTAGATTATTTATCTACACGTGGAATGATGCCCGAAATGATTGTAGTAGGAGTGCTAAACGTTGACCGCACCAGAGACTTCTCACCTACACATGTTGATAAAGCCCCAACATCCGGAGGTGCAGAGAAATTTAAGTCATTTTTATCTGACGAATTGATGCCATATGTTAATAAGAATTATAGGACTCAGGGATATGAAATACTTGTAGGACATTCTTTTGGGGGGACTTTTGCAACTTATGCTCTTCTTTCTGATCCTGATATTTTTGATGCATACATTGCAATCAGTCCATATTTGATATATGATAATGGTGATGTAATTAAAAATGCAGAGAATGATTTGAAATCTAAGTATAAAAACAATAAGCACTTCTATATGACTCTGGGTGATGAACCTGATTATGTAGCAACACTTGATAAATTTGAATCTATCATTAAGAATAAAGCGCCTCAAAATCTTGATTTTACCTATATTCAGATGAAAGATGAGAACCATAATTCAATACCTCATCTAAGCATTTATAACGGCCTTGAGTCTATCTATTCCGGATGGCAGATACCGAAAGAGAAATACAAAGAAGGGCTTGCAGGAATTGACGGACATTATAAGGCATTATCTGAGAAATATGGTTATGAGATCGTAGTTCCTGAGCAGACTGTCAACCTATTAGGCTATAATTACCTGAATAAGAAAGAGTATAAAAAAGCCATTAAAATTTTTGAAGAGAATGCGAAACGTTATAATGGCTCAGCAAATGTTTATGACAGTTTGGGAGAAGCATATGAAAAGAATAGTCAGTTTGCTGATGCTGAAAAGAACTATAGTAAAGCCGTAGAGATTGGTGAAAGTCAGAACCACCCATATTTGAAAGTCTATAAAGATAATCTTAAAAGAGTTCAAAAAGATATTACAAGTAAATAGTCCCTAAATTCCCTTTTCATAATCCCTTTTAAGCCGTAGTATTTTGCTGCGGCTTTTTTTGTTGGATTTTATGGTTACCATTTGGGCTTTTTCAATACTAATAGGAAAAGTTATTGTGGTGAATAGAATGATTAAAGTTACGAGTGACTAGAATGATTTTTAAACACAAAGGGGCACAAAGTACTGCACAAAGGATGCACTAAGGGATTTTATTAATAAGGTAGTACAAGGTGTGATATTGGATTCCTTTGCGTAACTTAGTGATATCCTTTGTGTATCCTTTGTGGTAAAAAAAAAGAACTTAATGTTTATAAATTAAATTATGTAAACAAAAAAAATCGATTTCTTTAAGTATTTTTGTAATTCAACTTTGAAAAAATAAATCATTATGAGCGAAAATAATACAGAAAATAAGGCGAAAAACAAAGCCTTGCAGCTTACTCTCGACCGTCTTGAAAAAAGTTATGGTAAAGGTGTCATTATGAAATTGGGAGATGCACCAATTGAGGATATTGAAGTTATTTCAAGCGGTTCCATTGCATTGGATGCAGCACTTGGGATAGGTGGGTTTCCAAAAGGGAGAGTTGTTGAGATCTATGGACCTGAAGCCTCAGGGAAAACAACCCTGGCTATACATGCTATTGCAGAAGCACAAAAAGCCGGAGGTATTGCTGCCTTTATTGATGCAGAGCATGCTTTCGACAGATATTATGCAAAGAACCTTGGTGTTGATGTTGAGAATTTGCTGGTTTCACAGCCGGATAATGGTGAACAGGCACTTGAGATAACTGATAACCTGATCCGTTCAGGCGCCATCGATATTATTGTGATCGACTCTGTTGCCGCACTCACTCCCAAAAGTGAGATAGAAGGGGAGATGGGTGATTCGAAAATGGGCTTGCAGGCACGATTAATGTCACAGGCAATGCGGAAACTTACTTCTGCCATCAGTAAAACTAAATGCTGCTGTGTTTTTATTAATCAGCTACGCGAAAAGATAGGAGTGATGTTTGGTAATCCCGAAACAACAACCGGAGGAAATGCTTTGAAATTTTATGCATCAGTTCGTGTTGATATTAGAAGGACAGCCTATATTAAAGATGCTGAAAAGGTAACAGGTAACAGTGTAATGATTAAAGTTGTTAAGAATAAAGTAGCACCACCCTTTAGAACAGCAGAGCTGGATATTGTTTATGGTGAAGGATTCT
>JAIOTT010000169.1 GCA_021106655.1 Bacteroidales bacterium | reverse complement strand
CCTCTGATGAATCAGAGGAAATGTTTAAACAGGCAGGTATAATCCTGGATTATGTTTCTGAAGAGGTTATGAAATACGATAATCAATAATCTTTCTTACTCTCCATGTTGTAGTAAAGTACTTATCATTTCCTTAACATCAATTATCCCGAATAAATGAGCTGAAGTAAATATTACAATAATTACCATTATCCATTTCACAAAATTAGCTCCCCAACTCACTGCCATCCGCGATGCAACAAATGCCCCAATAATATTACCGATAGCAAGTGTAAAGCCTAACTTGTAATTTACCTGGTCGTTCAATATAAATATGATAAGTGTAAAAGGAGCATATAATAAAACTATTAGCACTTTGATAGCATTTGCTTTTACCAGGTCATAACCTGCACCAAGAACAATACCACCAAGAAGTAAATACCCAACACCAACATGAATAAATCCACCATATACTCCAATGAAAAAGAACAAAAGTACCTGCCAGACATTTATTTTTTTATTAATTAATTCCTCTTTTCCCTTAAGCCACCTCTGTGGTTTATAAAGGATGAAAATGAGCATTACGATAATAATAACCGCAATAGCTTTTTCAAAAACGACTTCGTTTATATCAGCAGCGATCTTTGCCCCAAGGATAGAACCAATTACTGCAGGGATTGCCAATAGCAGTCCTTTTTTATGGTCAAGTACTTTTTGTTGTTTAAAACTGCCGGTTGCGATTAGTGTTTGAAGAGTAATTGCAATACGGTTAGTACCATTAGCAACTGTTGCAGGCAACCCAAAAAAGATCAAAATAGAAAGAGAGATTATTGATCCGCCTCCTGCAAGGGTGTTGATAAATCCAACCAATACGCCTGATACTATTAGTACAGAAATTTCTAACCAATTCATATGAAGGGCAAAGATAGGGATTTAGTTTGAAGTTAAGAGTTTGGAGTTTGGAATTGAGTCGGCAGTAATAATTAGCGATTTAACAATATAACAATATAACAATTGAACCATTGAGCAATATAACCATGAACGCTTACAGGAATTCTTCTAAACTTTTGTAGGGTTATCCTGCTTTTTTCCAAAGAAAACCAAAACCAAATACATGACTATAAGTCCGGCCGGAAAAACAATATAAAAAGGAAATCCGTAGGCTGCTGGGATAGTTCCAATAAATATAGAAACACCACCTACGGTCATGGCATATGGTAACTGAGTCCTAACATGATCAATGTGGTTACATGAGCTTGCGAGAGAGCTGAGGATAGTTGTATCTGAGATGGGAGAGCAATGATCACCCAGTACCGATCCAGCTAAAACACTAGATACTACATTATAAAAAATATTCATACTTGTATTATGATCCATACCATATTGACTTGTTATCAACCATGAGGCTGGCAGGATAAGAGGATATAAAATTGCCATAGTACCCCAGGATGAACCTGTTGAAAATGAAATCAGGGCTGCAAGAATAAATGTTAATGCCGGAACCAGAAACGGACTGATCTCAACAAATATCAGTACCTGTGAAATGAAATTAGCTGTATGTAGGTGCTCTGTCACTAAAGCAAGCGACCATGCAAGTATGAGGATAAGTATTGCTGTTAACATAGTTCTGAAACCATTGATCAAACTGTCGATACTCTCTTTTAAATTAAGTATCTTCTGACCCAGTGTTAAAATTATTGCAATAAGCACTCCTCCCATTGAAGACCATAATAGAGCTTTATATGAATCAGCATTGCCAATTACAAGAGACAGGTTTTTAGTAAAACCAAGATTGCTGTCCCACGTTACTTCCTGTAATCCTGTACTTACCAGCCCGGCGATAGTTCCAAATATTACCACAGAAACGGGTATTACTGCATTATACCACCTGGCTTTTATATGATCTGACACTTCCAGTTCATTCAATTTATTTGAAAAGCCGTCTGAGTTGTTATAGAGTTTGTCAAAATCTACTTGTTTAGCTCTGACCTCCGCTTTATACATAGGTCCGAAATCCATTTTCCTCATTATCAGCATAAAAATAAAGATCAGAGTGAACAGGGGATAAAAAGAGTATTTCAGTGAGTGCAGAAAAACAGTGTAAGCGTTTTCGTTTAATCCAATTGTAAATATTCCATCTTCAATATAACTTAGTTCTGCTCCAACCCATGTTGTGACAAATGCGATAGCTGCAACAGGTGCAGCTGTGGAATCAACAATATAGCTTAATTTTTCACGCGAGATCTTTAAGCGATCTGTTACCGGACGCATAGTATTTCCAACAACAAGGGTATTTGCGTAATCGTCAAAAAATATAGCCAATCCTAGCAACCAGGTGATGAACTGCCCTGACCGGGGACTGTTTGCATAACGACTTAGTTTATTTACTACACCTTTCATCCCACCATTTCGGGTTATCAGACTTACCATTGCACCAATCAGCATGGAAAAAATGATGATAGCCAGATGACCCCTGTTATTTAATGACTCAATTAAATAAGTATCAGCAATGGCAAGTAATCCTTTAAACAAACCAATGAAAAAAGAATGTTCCTGGTAATAATAGATGATTGAGGTGCCTACAAATAATCCAATAAACAAGGCCGAAAAAACTTCACGAAAAAGTAATGCAATGATAATGGCAATCAGGGGTGGGAGTATAGATAACCATAATGGTATTGGGTCTACAGTTTTAGTAAAATAAAAATCACCTGAGCTAATTGTAAGATCTTCTTTTTGTTTGAATGTATAAGGTATCTCAACTTTGTTGTTTATTATTGTGATTTTGGTAGGTAGCCCATTGATCAATATTATTAACTCCTTAAGTTTTTCAAAGCTTGCATCTTCACGCACTTCAATTATTATAGTGGTTTCAACACCTTGAACAATGATAGAACTAAATCTGATTTGAGGTTTTAATGAAGTAAGGTCTGTAGCTGTTTTCGGGATTTGTTCAGAGATACTGTCATTTAGCTGTGCAAGGATTTGAGTTCCAAAGAAAGTTGATGATAAGAATAATGTCAAGCCGATTATTATTAGCCGCAAGGACCGCAAAGTTTTTCGCAAGCTAAACAATGGTATCATAATGGCTTTCAGATTTTCTTTATTTCTTCATAGATCTTTTCAGGACTGTATCCACATTGCTCATGCAGCTCAATAATTTTTCCATGCTCGATAAAAGCATCCGGAATACCAAGCCTTTTAACTTTGGCGGTATAATTATTATCCGACATGAACTCAAGAACTGTACTTCCTAATCCTCCTGTTATAGTACCATCTTCAACTGTAATTATTTTAGAGAATTTTTTAAATACAGAGTGAAGTATATCTTCATCAGCAGGTTTGAGGTATCTCATATCATAATGTGCTATGTCAATACCTTCTTCTTTCAGTTTATCAGATATTTCAATAACATAATTTCCTACAGTACCAATAGTTATCACGGCAATATCTTCACCTTCTCTGATTACTCTTCCAATGCCTGGCTTGAGTTCCTGCATAGGTTTCTTCCAATCATGGTTAAGGCTTTTTCCACGTGGATATCGAATTACAAAAGGGCCATAGTTTTTTGATTGCGCAGTAAACATCAGGCTTCTGAGTTCTATCTCATTCATGGGAGCAGAAATGATAATGTTTGGAATAGATCTCAAATAGGCCATATCAAAGGAACCATGATGAGTAGGGCCATCTTCTCCAACCAGGCCACTCCTGTCAAGGCACATCACAACATGAAGATTTTGAAGGGCAACATCATGAATAATTTGGTCGTAGGCTCTTTGCATGAATGTAGAATAGATGTTACAAAATGGTATAAACCCCTGTGCAGCAAGGCCTGCTGCATATGTTACTGCATGTTCTTCTGCAATACCAACATCAAATGCCCTTTCAGGCATCTTTTCCATCATAATATTCATTGAACTGCCCGTTGGCATTGCAGGAGTTATACCTACAATCTTATTATTCTTTTCTGCCAGCTCCACAAGAGTATTCCCAAATACATCCTGGTAGTTTAATGGAGTCTTGTCAGTATCAGTTTTCTCAATGATCTCTCCGGTTTCCTTATTAAAAGCACCTGGCGAGTGAAACCTGGTTTGATCTTTTTCGGCATGCTTGAAGCCTTTGCCTTTTTTCGTAATTACATGAAGTAATTTAGGTCCGGGAATTTTTTTTATATCGTTCAGGAGCTTTGCTAACCTAACCACATCATGTCCATCGACCGGCCCGAAATAACGTAATTTAAATGCTTCAAAAAAGTTGCTTTTCTTCAGGATGGAAGATTTAACAGCATTACCTATCTGACGAACGATAGCCCTGTGATTTTCTCCGTATTTACTGCCTCCACCCATAAGTTTCCATACCTTATCTTTGAACTTATTATATACCCTTGAAGTGACAATATCAGTCAGATATTCTTTCACGGCACCAACATTCTTATCAATAGCGATCCCATTATCATTAAGAATAACAAGCAGATTAGTATTATATACTCCGGCATTATTTATGGCTTCAAAAGCCATTCCTCCTGAAATGGAGGCATCACCTATAACAGCAATATGTTGCCGGCTGTTGTCTTCACTTAGCTTTGATGCTACAGACATTCCAAGAGCTGCAGAAATAGAAGTAGAAGCATGACCAACACCAAAAGCATCATATTCGCTCTCGCTCATTTTTGGGAAACCGCTTATTCCGCCAAGGGTCCTGTTTGTATAAAATGTATCCTTTCTACCGGTAAGGATCTTATGAGCATAAGCCTGATGCCCAACATCCCAGATCAGTTTGTCATAGGGAGTATTAAAAACATAATGTAATGCAACAGCAATTTCAACAGCACCAAGGCTGGCACCCAGATGCCCGGGATTAGATGATATAATCTCAATAATAAATTTCCTGATCTCATCACATAATTGTGGAAGATCCTTTTCAGAAAACTTCTTCAGATCTGTTGGTGAATTTATTAATGATAATATTTTTCCCTGTTCAGGAGACATATGCTAATTTTTTTATTGGGGCAAAGTTATTATTTTATTTGCAATTTTCTACAAAAACCCCAACTCAAACTTAGCCTCCTCCGACATCATTTCCTGAGTCCATGTTGGATCAAAAACGATCTTAACTTTTGTACTTTTTATTCCAACTAAGGCATCCACTTTTTCCCTGACTTCTCCTGGTAAACTCTCTGCAACAGGGCAGTTTGGTGAGGTTAAGGTCATAATGATTTTTACATTTGCAGGATCTGATACGTCTATCTCATATATTAATCCTAAATCATAAATGTTTACAGGAAGCTCCGGATCATAAATTGTTTTGAGTGTTATTATTATCTGATCTTCAAGAATGGATATGTCAGGCATAGTGATTGCATTTTATTGAATTCATTACTGTTTATTAACTGTTACGGGTTACGTGTCAATAACCCGCAACACGTAACTCGTAACCCGCAACCTATTCTTTCTTCATCTTAAACGCATAAGCATAAAGCTTCATCTGTTTTATTATCGACATTAAACCGTTAGAGCGGGTAGGAGATAAATGATCATTTAATCCTATTTTCTTGATAATTTTAAGGTCTGCATTAATAATTTCATCAGGTGTATGACCAGAGAGTATTTGTACTAGCAAACTTATTATACCTTTAGTGATAATAGTATTGCTGTCGGCTTTATAATTAATTTTGCCTTCCTCAAAAGAAGCATGGAGCCATACCTGCGACTGGCATCCGGAAATCAGATTGTTGTCGGTTTTATATTTGCTCTCCATAACAGGAAGATCCTTACCGATCTCTATCAGGTAATTATACTTTTCAATCCAGTCATCAAAATGATCGAATTCAGAAATAAACCTGGATTCAGTTTCTTGTATGCTCATAAAGAATAATTATGAATTATTAATTATTAATGTTCTTTTTGGTAGTTTTAATTATGCTTGTAATCAGTTCTATTTAGAAGTTTAAGCCAATACAAACTTTCATTGCATTCTTTTTTATCCTTATTAAGGAATTTATATAAATTCACTACTCTAACAGCAAAATCAAAACTCTTGTCTTTAACTATATTTTTTCTTATCATTAAAAATTTATCATTAATAATTAACAATTAATAATTAACAATTAAACATATCTCTTGCCTTATTTATTGCAGCGATAAAGAGATCAATTTCTTCGATAGTATTGTAAAATGCCAGAGATGCCCTAATAGTTCCCTGTATACCTAATCTGTTCATTAAGGGTTGTGCACAATGATGGCCTGTTCTTACTGCAACACCAAGTTTGTCAATTATCATACCCATATCATATGTATGAATATCCTCAACAATAAATGAAATGACACTTGCTTTGTGTTTTGCATTCCCATAAATTTTTAATCCAGGGATCTTTTTAAGTTCCTGTTCGGCATATTGCGCCAGAGATTTTTCGTATTAAGAAATATTATCCATACCTATTGAGCGGATATATTTTATTGCCTAACTAAAAACGATTACATCAGCAACGTATGGAGTAACTGCTTCAAACTTGAAAGGAAGCTGATTATATGTTGTTTTTTAAAAACTTACATTATTAATCATCTATCCACGTACCTGATAAGGAGGAATGTCATTCAGGTATTTTTCCT
>JAIOTT010000097.1 GCA_021106655.1 Bacteroidales bacterium | reverse complement strand
CTTGCTCTCATGCCAATTTTCTATAAACAGGTGAATTTCTTGTTTGTTGTATCTATGGTATTTTCGCATGTGGCAAAACTATGCCACTTTGCATTCTCAGACAAGACGGGGTTGGTAGAGGGGATACGCCCTACCAATATTGGTGGTCGAATAACTGATATCGCAATACATCCTAATACTTTGTCGACAATATATGTTGGTGCAGCATCCGGAGGAATATTTAAAACCACTAATAGCGGTGTGAGCTGGGTGAATATCTTTACAGATGTTACTGCCATCTCAATTGGAGACCTTGCCATAGATCCTACAAATGAAAATGTTATATATGCCGGCACAGGTGAAGCAAATTCTTCCAGCTATAGTTTTTTCGGTAATGGCATATATAAATCCATAGATGCCGGAACAAACTGGACTCATATTGGCCTTGACAGCTCTGTATATATTGGCCGTATCATAGTAGATTCTACAAATCCTAATCGTATTTTTGTTGCTGCATGTGGTAATTTATTCAGTCCCAATCAACAAAGGGGAATTTTTCGTAGTGATGATGGCGGACTTAGCTGGATAAGGAAGCTTTTTGTTAACGACTCAACTTCGGCGATTGATATTGTTCAGAACCCGGCTAATCCAAATATTTTATATGCTGCCATGTGGGAGAGGATGCGAGGTCTGAATTATCGTAGCTCTTTTGGTGATGGATCTGGCATCTATTATAGCGGTGATGGAGGAGATAACTGGATAGAACTTACTTCAGGGCTTCCTTCAGGTCCCGGCGTTGGACGCATTGGCCTCACCATTGCAAACTCAAACCCATCTGTTCTATATGCTTTTTATGATAATTCAAGTGGAGTGGAAATATACAAAACAACGAATGGAGGTAGTACCTGGATTAGGGTAAATGACGGGCCAATTCAAGGTTTCACATCATACTTTGGCTGGTACTTTGGACAAATAAGAGTTGATCCTGCCAACGAAAACCGTGTGTTCGCTTTAGGAGTTACTTTGTATAGAAGTAATGATGGTGGATCATCATGGTCGGGTGTCAATTCAGGTATTCATGTTGATCATCATGCAATGTATATTGATAAGAACTCAGGGATAATATACGAAGGTAATGATGGTGGTTTGTATTTTAGTGATGATTATTGCAGCTCATGGACTAAAATAAATAATCTACCTATCACCCAGTTTTATGCTATCGATATTGATAACACATTTCCATATCGTATTTATGGCGGAACACAGGATAACGGTACGGTTCGCACTTTAACTGGGGCAATTAGCAACTGGCAGCATATACTGGGAGGTGATGGAATGTATTGCCTTGTAGATCATACTAACCCTGATATAATTTTTGCAGAAACACAATGGGGTTCATTATACAGGTCGGTAAATGGTGGAAATTATTTTACCTGGATTGCCTCGCAGTTTTATAGTGACCGTAAGAACTGGATGGCTCCATTTGCTATGCATCCTGTGAATACCGATATTTTGTATTTTGGAACTTTCCGTATCTGGAAAACCCTTGATGGAGGTAATCAGTGGACGGCTGTGAGTGGAGATTTAACTGCAGGTGATGATGGATCAACATATCATACAATAACTACAATAGATATTTCACCCCTGGATCCGGATATTGTAATTGCAGGTACCGATGATGGAAGAGTCCATATTTCAACTGATGGTGGAGGGAACTGGTCAGCGATTTATACAGGATTACCTGACAGATGGATAACGCGCGTTGCAACTGATCCCTTTAATGATTCTACCATTTATGCTACTGTCTCAGGATTCAGATGGGATGAGCCACTTTCCCATCTGTTTAAGTCAATCGATCTTGGGCAGAATTGGACTGACATTAGTTCCGGACTCCCTGAAATACCTATGAATTGTATTGCTCTCGATCCTTTAATTCACGACAGGATATTTGTTGGCTCTGATGCAGGTGTTTTTTATTCCGATAATGGCGGACAAGGATGGACTGGTCTTTCTCAGGGTATTCCAAATGTTGCAGTTACATCCATCAAAATACATAATACAACAAGAAAACTCGTTGCCGGTACTTATGGGTGTTCAACTTATAGCCTCAGCCTGGATAGTATTGTAGGAAATTTAAGTCTGGCAGGAACTGTGAAATATGAAAACTCCATTGGGACAGAACTGAACAATATCGAAGTATTTCTTCATGATAGTCTGTTGAGTATTGTTGATTCAACAAGAACTAATTACTTTGGATATTACTCCTTTTTTAATATTCCGGCAGGAGCATATCAATTAAATGCCACATCTGATAAACCATGGGGCGGTGGTAACTCTACTGATGCCCTTCTTGTTATGTACCATTTTATTGGACTTGATACTCTGAGCGGAATATCTCTGGATGCAGCTGATACTGACGGATCAGGATATGTTAATTCTGCAGATGCACTGATGATACAGAAACGATTTGTATCAATGGTAGATTCCTTTCCGGTAGGCGATTGGGTTTTTGAAAAACATAGTGTTAGCTTAGTTACCGGTACTGCTGCGACTGATAATTTTGCGGGCTTGTGTTATGGCGATCCAAACGGATCATATATTCCGCCTTTAACAAAAGAAAGCATGCTTAAGCTGAAAAAATCAGGTATTGTTGAAATTACGGAGAATGAAAATGTGTGCCTGGCTGTAATCAGTGATACTCATTTCCAAATGGGAGCATTATCCCTGATATTAAATTATGATGACAAATGCTTTGAAGTGATAGATGTTGTTTCAAATCTTTCGCAGCATAACTTCTTGTTCAATATACTTGCTGATGAAGTGAGGATATCATGGTATAATTATCCTTCAGAGAAAATTAATAAAGATGATACACTCTTAAGCTTATTCCTGCGTCCGCTTATACAGAATGTCGAGCTTTCATTTAATATGACCGGATGTGGAGAGTTTTGTGATGAAGGTGGAGTTGCACTTCCGAATGTTACTCTTTATTATCCGGAAATTTTATCTAAAATTGCCAGAACCGTGAATTTTCTTCAAGTATATCCGAATCCTTTTACGGAGCAAACAACAATAAATTTTGAATTATTAGATGACGATTATGTTTCAATAAGGATATCTGATGTTAATGGTCGATTTGTTAGGGAGATTTTCAGTGGATTTTTAGAAAAGAATGTATATAGCTTTACATGGAATGGGACAGGTTCAAACGATCAAAAATTCAGTAAAGGACAATATTTCCTTTTGTTAGAGAGATCTCACAAAACAGAGACCAGAAAAATAATATTATTTTGATTTTTTACCCCCTCTAACTCCTGCGAGCAGGGGGAGCACTGCTCTATACATACTTGCCTTAGCCTTGTTAATCGTAGCGTCCACGCTACGATGAATATTATCTGGCGAAGCGTGGACGCTTCGCCAAACGGGGGCAGGGGAGTGAGGTTTTGCTAGAGAATTAGTAAAAACTCTTTGTTCTTAGTCAATAAAAAAAGCATACTTTTGCCAAAATTTTTAAGATATGCCCATATCAAAGGACGCTATCACTCATCCGGGAATAATACATGAAGTTGGAAGTGAAAGGATCTATGTTAAGATCTTATCACAATCAGCCTGTTCTGCCTGCCATGCAAAAGGTGCGTGTTCAGTATCCGATCTGGAAGAAAAGCTGATAGATGTTAAAATACCCAGCGGGAAATCTTATAATGTGGGTGATATGGTTACTGTTGGAATGGAAAAATCCCTCGGTTCAAAAGCAGTTCTTCTTGGATATTTTATCCCGTTCCTGATCTTACTCTTTGTGTTGATAACTATGCTTGCAATTAGTGATAATGAGCTTTTGTCAGGGATGCTTGCCATCGGATTGTTGATACCATATTATTTGATACTTTATCTATTAAAAGATAAATTGCAAAAAACGTTCGAATTCAGGATTAAAGAGTGACGAAGTAAATAATTTATTTGTGATACTTATCACAAATAAATAGATAAATACGAGTATATGAAATTTAGAATTATTCTAAGTTATTTGTTTTTTATTTTTGCGACAACAGTAGTATTTTAGTATATATTTGCATTTTTTAAATTCAGGAAAAGATAATAAAATAATTAAGATTACAGTGAGTGATGTTATTATATATTCTGTTATTACAATAGCTGCCCTGGGAACAGTTTCGGCGATGATTTTGTTTTTTGTTGCTCAACAATTTAAAGTAATTGAGAATCCAAAGATAGATGATGTTGAAGAAGTATTACCCGGTGCAAATTGTGGAGGATGCGGATATGCCGGATGCAGGAATTTCGCAGAGGCTATTGTGAAAACAAATACCCTGGAAGGTATGAATTGCCCCCCGGGAGGTACTAAGGTCATGGATAATGTTGCAAGCATTATGGGAATGACGGCTGAGGTACAGGCTCCATTGGTTGCAGTAATGCGTTGTTCCGGTTCAAAAGCTAATGCTCCGGCAAAAGTTCAATACGATGGACCTGAAACATGCTTTTTTGCTCACAACCTCTCAGCGGCCGAGAGTGGATGTCCTTACGGCTGTCTTGGATTGGCTGATTGTGTCAGAGCATGTAAGTTTGATGCAATGTATATGGACGAAGAGACAGGTTTGCCTGTAATAATTGAAGAAAATTGTGTCGCATGTGGTGCTTGTGTAGAAGCTTGTCCAAGAGATATTATTGAATTAAGGAAAGTTGGCCCCAAAAGTAAGAGGATATTTGTTAGCTGCATCAATGAAGAAAAAGGGGGAGTGGCAAAAAAGCATTGTTCAGTTGCATGCATAGGATGTTGGAAATGTGAAAAGGAATGTAAGTTTGATGCAATCACAATTGAAAACAATCTTGCATACATTGATTTTAACAAATGTACTTTATGTAGAAAATGTGTTGTTGTTTGCCCGACAAATGCCATTCATGAATTAAATTTTAAACCAAGGAAACCGAAACCTGAAAAGAAAACTCTTGAAAACGAAGTGAAAACGGATGCTAAAGTAGTTGTAGAATCTGAAAAAACTGAAGGTAAACCTTTAGCGAAGATTGAAGACGAAGCTACTGATAATGACAATAATAAAGAGTAGTTATATATTTCTAACAAGAGATATAATAAACAAGGAGAGGGAGATATATTGAAAACTTTTAAAAGGGGTGGTGTTCACCCGGAAGAAAATAAACTCTCAGAAAATCAACCTATTGAGGTTCTTTCTGTTCCAAAGAGGGTTACTATTTTGCTTGGACAAAATCTTGGAGCAAACTCAAAACCTGTTGTTAATAAGAGGGATAAAGTTAAGGTTGGTCAGCTGATAGCCAAAGGAGAAGCATTTATTTCTGCTAATCTACACTCTCCTGTCTCAGGCACTGTTCTTAAAATTGATGACGTTCCCGATCAGGTCGGGCATAATAAAGCTGCAATAGTTATTGATGTTGATGGAGATGAATGGGTGGAAGGAATTGTACGGTCTTCTGAAATAGCTAAGGACATTAAGCTATCCAAAGAGGAGATTGTTAAAAAAATACAGGAAATGGGAGTCGTTGGCCTTGGAGGAGCTGCCTTTCCTACCCATATAAAATTAATGGTTCCTGAAGGTAAAGTGCCAAATGTACTAATCATCAATGGAGTTGAATGCGAGCCTTATCTCACCGCCGATCACAGGCTTATGCTTGAAAAAGGAGAGGAGTTACTGATTGGCATTAGCATATTAATGAAAGGCTTAGGTGTTAGTAAAGCGATTATAGGAATAGAAAATAACAAAGCTGACGCTATACACCTTCTTAAAGAGCTGGCAAATAATTTTCTGGGCATTGAAGTGCAAAGCCTTAAGGTTAAGTATCCACAGGGCGGAGAAAAGCAATTGATAAAAGCTTTGATCAACAGGGAAGTGCCTTCAGGTAAATTACCTTTGGATGTTGGATGTGTAGTTAGCAATGTTGGAACTGCTTTTGCTGTATACGAGGCAGTCCAGAAGAATAAACCGTTGATAGAAAGAGTGGTTAGTGTTACAGGTAAGTCTGTTAAGAAGCCTTCAAATCTTCTTGTCCGTATTGGCACTCCAATTTCTGATCTTATAGGAAAAGTTGAAGGACTTCCTGAGGATACGGGTAAGATCATCGGGGGTGGGCCAATGATGGGGAAAACATTGATTTCTATGAATGCCGCTGTTGTTAAAGGAACATCAGGCATACTTGTGATGAGAGAGAATGAAAGCTCGCGTATTGCTGTTAAGGATTGTATACGTTGTGCAAAATGTGTTTCAGTATGTCCTATGGGCCTTTCACCATATCTGCTTGCAATTTATGGTGAACAGGAAAGATATGAGGATGCTGGCCTGGAAGATGTTATGGATTGTATTGAATGTGGTTCCTGTCATTATATTTGCCCTTCAGGAAGACCATTGCTGGACTATCTGAGAGTTGATAAAGTCAGGGTTGGCGAAATTATGAGAAACAGATGAAAAATTAGGATATGAGCTTATTGAAAATTTCCGGTTCCCCGCATGTTCATGGCGATAACTCAGTGAAAGGAGTGATGTATGGAGTGTTATATGCCATGATACCGGCAATACTTGCGTCAATTTACTTTTTTGGCCTCGATTCATTAAAGGTGATGCTTGTATCTGTTGTTGCATGTCTTCTTTTTGAGTATCTCATCCAGAAATATCTTATTAAAGGAGAGGTTACAATTACAGATGGTTCTGCATTGATTACAGGTGTGCTTCTTGCTTTTAATGTACCCAGCAACCTGCCTGTGTTTGTTATTATTGTTGGAGCTTTTGTGTCGATTGTAATAGCAAAAATGTCTTTTGGAGGCCTGGGAAAGAATATTTTTAATCCGGCACTGGTTGGCAGGGTTTTCCTCCTGATGTCTTTTCCTGTTGAGATGACTTCCTGGCCAATACCTAAACCTTTGTTTTCTGGAAAAGTGCTGGATGCAATTACCGGTCCAACTCCACTAGGCATTTTAAAAGAAGGACTTGATGCAGGAAAGAGTGTTTCTGAATTATCTCAGCAACTGCCTGATTATATTACAGAGTTATTAGGTAATCATGGTGGCTCATTAGGCGAAGTGTCAGCTATAGCTCTTTTAATAGGAGCCGCATATTTGTTGTTTAGAAAGATCATTACATGGCATATTCCCACTAGCTATCTTGGGTCAGTTATTATTTTTTCAGGGATACTCTGGCTGATCAATCCGGAATTATATATTAATCCTCTTTTTCACCTTGTGACAGGAGGGATGATATTGGGAGTGTTCTTTATGGCAACTGATATGGTTACAACACCAATGTCACCAAAAGGGATGATAATATTCGGACTGGGTGCAGGAATAATAACAATGTTGATACGTATCTGGGGTGCTTACCCGGAAGGTGTGTCATTTGCAATTTTAATAATGAATGCATTTGTTCCACTGATAGATAAGGGATTTAAACCAAAAAGATTTGGAGAGCGGATAAAAAATGGCTAAAAAAGAATCTACATTTTTAAATATGGTGCTGACCTTATTGATCATCACTGGTTTGTCATCACTGGCACTTAGTGGAGTTTTTGAGTTAACTAAAGGCCCTATCGCTAAAGCCAGAAAGGAAAAAAAGGAGAGGGCTATTAAAGCAGTTCTTCCTGAGTTTGATACTATGCTGCTAAAGATGGTTATGCCGGAGACAGGCAAGGATTCTCTTGAATTTATTACTGCCTATGAAGATAGTTTGTGGGTAGGTACAGCTATTTCTACATATACTTATAAAGGATATAGCGGTTTGATCAAACTTATGGTTGGGTTACTACCGGATGGATGTATTGAGAGAATTGCTGTTTTGGAACAGAAAGAGACTCCCGGGCTGGGTACAAAAATTGCGGACGAAAAGTTCAAACATCAGTTTATTGGGAAAGATCCTGCTAAATATATTCTTAAAGTCAAAAAAGATGGAGGTGATGTTGATGCAATTACAGCTGCAACTATTAGCTCCCGTGCATACTGTGAGGCAGTCCAGCGTGCATATGACGCTTTTAAAAGGGATGGAGGAAATAAATAATGAGCCAAAAGAAAAATTTCACTAAAGGATTTCTGAAAGAAAATCCTGTTTTCGTTCTTCTGTTAGGATTGTGTCCTGCACTTGGAGTTACAACATCAGCATTTAATGGATTGGGTATGGGACTGGCAACAACTTTCGTTCTGGTGATGTCAAATATTGTGGTATCCCTTGTTAAGAGTTCTATTCCTGATAAGGTCAGGATACCTTCTTTTATTGTGATCATAGCTTCTTTTGTTACTATCGTTGAGTTGACTATGCAGGGCTATTTACCTGATCTCTATGAGCAATTAGGACTTTTTATTCCCTTGATCGTTGTGAATTGTCTTGTTCTTGGAAGAGCCGAGGCCTTTGCTTCAAAAAACACATTAAAATCTTCTGTTATTGATGGTTTGGGTATGGGTCTGGGCTTTGCTATGGCGCTTACAATTCTTGGTGGTGTGCGCGAATTACTTGGCAATGGTGCAATTTTTGGATGGAAATTTATTGAAGGTGATGGGATACTTGTATTTATCCTTTCCCCCGGAGCTTTTATTGTATTTGGATACCTGGTTGCTTTGCTAAATAAAATAAATAAAACTACGTAAGCCAAAAAGTCGAAATGTCAAAACATTTATAACTCGTAATTCGTAATTTGTAATTCGTAATTTAGAAAACAATGGACTATATAATAATCTTCATTGGGGCAATTTTTGTTAGTAATATCGTACTTGCTCAGTTTTTGGGTATTTGTCCTTTTCTTGGAGTTTCAGGCAAAGTTTCAACTTCTCTTGGAATGGGGGGAGCTGTTTTATTTGTGATGACTCTCGCCACAATGGTGACATGGATTATTCAAAAATACGTTCTTGATCCATTTGATATTGGATTCCTTCAAACCATAAGTTTTATTCTTGTAATTGCAGCTCTTGTCCAAATGGTAGAGATCATACTAAAGAAAGTGAGCCCCCCTCTTTACCAGGCATTAGGAATTTTCCTTCCCCTAATTACTACAAACTGTGCTGTTCTTGGTGTGGCAATCCTTACAATTCAGAAAGAGCATATTTTAATGGAAGCCGTTGTTTTTGCTATTGCTAATGCAATTGGTTTTACTTTAGCCTTGGTTATTTTTGCAGGCATTCGTGAGCATCTCGATCTTATGAATGTTCCGAAAGGTATGAGGGGAGTTCCAATCGCTCTCATTTCAGCCGGCATACTTGCACTTGCCTTTATGGGGTTTGCAAATCTGGTGTAAGGGAAAATTTACGTTGATTTTGATTTGATTTTTTGTACTTTTGCCATGCTACTTTACTGATCATTGTTTCATTGTTCCATTGCTATATTGTTTTTTGTACGATTGTAGGATTAAACAATTGAGCAATGGAACCATTAAGCAATGTATAATTGTACCTTTACACCTTTACATCTTCACATAATTCCTTCTGCTTATGCATGAAATTATTCTTTTTTCCGGTACTGTTTTTATGGGATTTTTTGCTATTATGAACCCTATTGCAAATACCCCGATCTTTCTTGGGCTAACACAAGAAATGGATAAGAAGGGAAAGAAGGGTGTTGCCTTTAAGTCAGTATTTTATGCATTTATTATCGTTTCAATTTTTGCTGTTTCCGGCCAGGTGGTTTTTAAGCTTTTTGGCATAACTTTACCGGCCTTTCAAATTGGAGGAGGGATATTGCTGTTTTTTGTTGGATATGAACTTCTTCATGGGAGGCAATCTCATATTCATCATCCAACTCCACAAGAAAAAGAAAAGATCAAGGAAGAGATAAATGAATCCAGTGTCAATGTTGCAATCTCTCCTCTTGCAATTCCAATCCTTGCCGGACCCGGCACTATTTCTACTGCAATAAATTTTGTTGGTGCTGAAACAACGATATTCCATACCTTAATTGTTATATTTTTATTCGCTGTGATGTGTCTGATTACTTATATTCTATTTGTCAGCGGGGGTAAGTTGATCTCGTATCTTGGCAGGGGAGGTGTTACGGTAATTACACGGATCATGGGATTAATACTTACCATAATCGCAACCCAAATGGTTATTGTAGGAATTAGCGGAGCAATTGAGAT
>JAIOTT010000176.1 GCA_021106655.1 Bacteroidales bacterium | reverse complement strand
ATGATAAAAATGCCTTTATCCGCCCATCTCCAGCTGCAGGATCATTGGGCGGCGTTGCACGTAAGACCCGGGAAACTATTACCATATGTGAAGCAGCCGGTTTTGATACTATCCTCGTTGAAACTGTTGGTGTGGGCCAATCGGAGACAGCTGTCCATTCAATGGTCGACTTCTTTCTGCTTCTTATGATTCCGGATGCAGGCGATGAGCTACAAGGAATAAAAAGAGGGATCATGGAAATGGCTGATGCCATTATTATAAATAAGGCCGATGGAGATAATATCCCAAAAGCAAAGATTGCCAAAAATGAATATAAAAATGCTCTCCACCTCTACCCACCCACTGAGTCGGGGTGGATCCCTGTTGTGGATTTATGTTCTGCAATAAATAAGGAGGGAATGCAAAACACATGGGATATCGTGCTGCGGCATAATTTCTTTTGTAAGAAAACCGGTTTCTTTGAAAAAAGACGACATGAACAAATGCTGCAGATCATGCTGGATTCACTGGATGAAAGACTTAAAGAAAGTTTCTATTCTAGCCCTGCCATAAAAAAGCTTCTTCCAAAAGTCAAAAAGGACCTTCTTAATGATAAGATCAGTTCTTATGAGGCAGCGAGGATCTTATTTGAAAATTTAAAAATGAGATAATTTGAAAATGCAAACTCGAATTCAACAGAACCATCCTCGGCGAAAGAGTCAAATATAAGCCGACTGAGAACTGCTTCCGCCATCGCAACTTGGTTTGCTATATCGAAAATTCTTTCATATTTACTTTGCATTTCCCAAATATTCCTTAGCTTTGACATCCCAAATTTTCGAATAAAAATTCTATATAATATGGAAAATATAACCAGCGTAAACCCAAATCCCCTTGTTCAATATTTAAACAAACCTGCAAGCCAATTTACCAAGGCCGACATTATTAAATATATTGAAGGTAATAAAATTGAGATGATAAATTTCAGGTATGTTGGAGGTGATGACAGGTTAAAAACACTGAATTTTGTTATAAACAGCATGGAGCATCTTGATGATATCCTTACTGCAGGAGAGAGGGTTGATGGTTCAAGCTTGTTCTCACATATAGAAGCTGGATCAAGTGACCTGTATGTTCTTCCTCGTTACAAAACAGCTTTCTTAAATCCATTTTCTGAAGTCCCATCTATAGACATTTTATGTTCTTATTACAATAAAGATGGAGAACCTCTGGAATCTTCCCCGGAATATATTCTTAGAAAGGTTCAACATGTATTTAAAGATGTTACAGGGTATGAGTATTAAACTATGGGAGAGCTGGAGTATTATGTTGTCAGTGAAAAAGTAGATATTTTTACTGCCGATGATCAGAGAGCTTACCATGAGAGCTTTCCGTTTACTAAATGGGAGCATCTCAGAACAGAGGCTATGGAAGCGATAGCACAGGCAGGAGGGATGATAAAATATGGCCACTCAGAAGTTGGTAATTTTAGTATGGATGGCCTTGACTATGAGCAAAATGAAATAGAATTTCTTCCGGTACCGGTGGAGGATGCTGCTGATCAGTTGGTTATTGCTAAATGGATATTGAGGTCGATTGCTTATAAATATGGTGTTAGTATTACTTTTGCACCCAAAATTACTGCTGGTAAAGCCGGTAGCGGGCTCTACATACATACGCGCCTGGTTAAAGAGGGGAAGAATATGATGATAGGTAATGGTGGCTTGAGTGAAGTAGCTAAAAAAGCCATTGCCGGATACCTTAATCTTGCCCCTTCTCTCACTGCTTTTGGAAATACTAACCCAACTTCATATTTTCGTCTTGTACCACACCAGGAAGCGCCAACTAATATTTGCTGGGGCGACAGGAATCGCTCTGTGCTGGTGAGAGTTCCTTTAGGATGGTCGGGGAATAATAATATGATAAATCATGCAAATAAACTGGAGCCTCCTGTAAATAAAGATTTTTCAGGTAAACAAACGGTTGAATTCAGATGCCCTGATGGCTCTGCAAATATTTATCTTCTTCTTGCCGGACTTACAGTAGCTGTTCGTCACGGAATTGAAATGGAAAATGCACTGGCATTTGCTGAAGAAACTTATGTAGATGTCAATATATTCTCTGATGTAAATAAAGATCGATTAAATCAACTAAGCAGACTTCCCTTATCATGTGCTGAATCAGCAGATCTGTTAAATCAACAAAGAGACTTTTTTTGTAAGTACGATGTTTTTACTAAAAGTATTATTGATGGGATAGTGGACAAGTTAAAATCTTATAATGATAAAAATATCAGGAATGAGATTGCTGATGATAATGACAAAGTGCTTGAACTGGTAAATCGCTTTATTAATTGCGGGTAATTATTAATTGGAATTTTATTAGACATAGTGCTATTAGAGCAATTAGAAATTCTTCTTTGAGTAAACCCGCTTTAACCAATTTGGCAAAATTATCACTCCAATAAACAGATAAAGATAATAGCTGATCAGCCTCCATAATATGGCAAGAGCAGGGCTTAAACCTGGTGTGATAAATTCCCCAAGGAAATCTGAAAAAACAAATTCTGCAACACCACTTCCTCCGGGTGTTGGACTGATAAGGAGTATAACCCACATTATCAACTGACGTGCATAGATGAGAAAATGATCATTAATAGTGATCACAGCCATGATCAGAAAATTAACAACCCAAAACCTTGCAGTCCATGAACATAGAGTAGCAAAATATGCCTTCAGCCAAAAAGAGATTGGTTTGCTTTTCATCTCTCTGGAAGTGGTGATTATATCATCACCTGCCTCGCTGGCCTTTACTCTCCATTTTCTCAAAAAAGGTATTTTGAAAACTCTTAACAATATCCACTTAAAGCCTCTGGGACGGAAGAAAACTGCGAAAATAATTACGGATGTCAGGAAAAGGATGAACACATAGCCAATAATAAAAATTGCCTTAGTGCCTAATTCAGTGTTGAATAAAGCAAATTCTCCTTCTGTGATAAAAAGGTTCTTTGTCCCAACAATTATAAATACAATTGGCACCATTATAATATAAAATAACTCATCAAGTAATGCCGTAACCATTACAATTGCTGTGGACCTACCAATACCGATTCCTTCTTTATTAACGATAAAAAGGGCAATTGCCGAACCACCAACAATTGAAGGAGTTACAGATGAGGCGAATTCCCAGAGCATGATCACATCAAAACTTTGTCGCCAGCTTAATTGTTTATCCGTAAGTAATCTGATACGATACATATATGCAACATCCCTCACGCCCATAAGTAGCATGGCTATCAAAATTGATAAGGTAGAATAATAAGTCCAGTGGATATTTTCGAAAGCGCTCTTGTCGAAATTCCTTATTACCAGGTATGAAGCTACGATCAGACCAATGATCACAGGAATGATGATCCTCCTGAATTTAAAATAAGATAATATCTTTTTATGATCAGAACTCATAAAATCATTAAAATGGGATAATTCAAAATTAACCGCGATTTGTTTAAAATATAACCTTAGTGTCCCTTAGTGAAATCCTTAGTGCATCCTTTGTGGTTAAATTTTCTTACCACAAAGTAACACAAAGTACATCACAAAGTAAGTAATATTACAATAAATATCTGCAAATCAAGACAATATGGCAGATGATCTTTATAGGGTGGCGCCAAAATGACAGCAAAATGATGATTTTTTCAATTGGAATAGAAATTGAGAATACATTTTCAAACAGAACAAAAAACAATAAAATAAATAATAGGAGGACAATTAAATGACTTTAATGAAATGGCACAACCAACCAGTATTAGCAAACTTTTTTGATGATATGTTTGACAAAAGATACAATCTTGAGCAAAAAAGGAACTGTGGATGTAATCCTTTGACAAATGTTGTTGAAAATGAGAATGCTTTTCAATTAGAATTAGCAGTTCCGGGATATGATAAAAAAGAAATTTCAATAAACCTGGAAAACAATATTCTTACAATTTCTTCAGGGAAGGATGAAAAAACAGAAAATGAGAATGAAAACTACACAATGAGAGAATTTTCTCACACTTCTTTCAGTCGCTCATTTACCCTTCCAAAAAGTGTAAATGCTGAAAAGATTAAAGCTGACTATGAAAATGGCGTTCTCAATCTCACTCTGCCAAAGAGAGATGAAGAAAAAGTGAAAATGAACAAAGAAATTAAAATATCATAAAGAAAAAGTGTGATAATTTTTTCATGGCGATTTGGGTAAAGCGGTCTTGCTGAGAAGCAGGCCGCTTTTTGTTTAGAGCAAATGCCGAAAAGGGATAAGAATATATTCGAAAAACTTTTGAGTGCGGGGCCTTCCTAACCATTTTTTGTAGTCGAAGGCAACACTGTCGTTAAGACTTTGCGCTATATGGGAAGTAAGTTCCCCGACAATAGAATCTTCTTTACCGCATAGCATTATTTCATGCTGGTATCTAAAACTGCGGTAATCAAAATTTGATGTTCCTATTGCAAATATTTGCTTATCAACCATCATGCATTTGGCATGAAGGTTATGTGGCTTATAAAACTGAATGTTAACATTATTTTTATGTAGAATTCCCAGGTATTTACATCGTAAAAGGTCTGCAACTTTAACATCTGAATGTTCCGGAACAATAACACTTACATTAACCCCCCTGCTTGCAGCTTCCATCATAGCCTTTCTAAGTTTAAATCCTGGTAAAAAATATGGCGTTTCAATTACTACTTCTGATTTCGCATTGCTGATCAGCTCTTCATATTTCTTTTTGATTGATTGGCGATATATGGAAGGTAAATCGCGGATAATTGAGAAGTCTCTATAGAAAATGGTTTTTCTTCCGGCAAATCTGTTGAAAATATATTTGTTATAAATTTGATGGCTCTCAAGGAAAGTCCTTTTGAAAATTCTGGTCAGCTCTTCTTCCTCTATCCTTAACATCAACTCTCTCCAAATTATTGAGTATGCCGTCAGGTTACCTGAGCCTATATATGATATTTTATCATCAATGATCAATAATTTCCTGTGATTTCTGCGATGGTTTTTTGTAAAAAAATCGAAATAGAACCTTATCTTTTTGAAAAATGTAACACTTCCTCCATAGCTTTCAAATTCTTTAAAGAAAGAATGCGGTAAAGAAGTGCCCCACGAATCAAGGAGAAGTTTGACTTCCAACCCTTCTCTTGCCTTTTTAGTAAGTGCCTCTTTAAATTTCTGCCCAATTGAATCATTACCCATTCTGTACATTTCCAGGTAAATATATTCCTTTGCATTTTCAATATCATTTAGCATTGCATTAAAATAATGCAAAGGATCATCAAACAGCTTATATTCTGGGTTTGCGGCAGCTTCCATTCTTTATTGATAATTGCTACAACAAAGATAAATAAAATACCTTAATTAATGTCTAATTGCACTATTGCCTGATTGACCTAAATAAATCCCAATACCCAAATCCCAAAGTAATATTGTTTTTTTTGTTGATCTTTTTGTTCATTTATATATTAATAATCAAGAACATTATTATGAAAAATGAATCAAAGGGACTCAACTTAATATTTAATGCAATCTTTCAAAAGCTCAAAGATCAACTTCTAAACAAGAACCCTTCTTTGTTTATTGAGTATTGTGAATTGTTTATTAATTTGACATTAGAAGTAATTAGGTCAATTAGAAATTTAATCCTGCAATTAGGACAATCAGAAATTAGTTCCAAGAAATCGTATATTTGCATTATTGAGAAATAGAAAATCCAGATCATGATAAAATCAATGACAGGCTTCGGTAAAGCAAAATGTGAACTGCCGGATAAAACTATTAACATTGAGCTTAAATCATTGAACAGCAAGCAGCTTGATGTATTTTCAAAAATCCCTGCTATTTACAAGGTAAAAGACCTTGAGATGCGCGCTGTTATTGCTAACAAACTTGAAAGAGGTAAGGTTGAGATTGTTATGTCAATTGATGCTGGTGAAGATGCTTCAAAATTTTCTTTAAACAAGAAACTTGCCCGGAAATATTATGATGAACTTCGTTTCTTATCAAAAGAATTGGATCATGATAATAACACAGATTATTTATCCATTCTGATCAGGATGCCGGATGTTTTAAGTCAGGAGAGGGAGGAACTTAATGAGAATGAGTGGGAAATGATCAAATTATCTTTTAATGAAGCTATTGTTGACCTCGATAACTTTCGTATTCAGGAAGGAAAAAGCCTGGAAGTGGATTTTATAAAGAGAAACTCATTGATAATTGAATTACTTAAACAGATTGATCCTTTTGAAAGTGTACGCATTGATGACCTTAGATTCAGGATTAAAAAGGATTTAAAACAGATTGTTGAGGATAATAAAGTTGATAAAAATCGCTTCGAACAAGAGTTGCTGTATTATATTGAGAAGTTAGATATAACTGAAGAAAAAGTAAGATTAGGACAGCATTGTGAATATTTCATCGAAACCTTGAATGAAAAACAATCCTCCGGGAAAAAGCTTGGTTTTATTTCCCAGGAAATGGGTCGTGAGATCAATACTATCGGTTCCAAAGCAAATGATGTGAATATTCAGAGGATAGTAGTTCAAATGAAGGATGAATTAGAGAAGATTAAAGAGCAATTATCAAACGTATTATAGAGACACAATTTATTGCGCCTCCAACAGTATACAGTATAAAATTTGGAAAATCGTTTTCAAAGAAGAATGAAAGGGAAATTAATAATATTCTCAGCTCCCTCAGGTGCAGGAAAAACAACAATAGTAAAGCTATTGCTTGAAAAGCTTAGCGAACTTGAATTTTCAATCTCTGCATGTAGTCGCGCAAAGCGTGCAGAAGAAAAGGATAGCCGGGATTATTATTTTTTGAGTGTTGAGGAATTTAAAAGCAAACTTGAAAATGATGAGTTTCTGGAATGGGAAGAGGTTTATAAAGATCATTTTTATGGAACTTTGAAATCGGAGATCCAGCGTATATGGGATAAAGGAAAACATGTGATCTTTGATGTTGACGTAATAGGTGGATTGAATATTAAGAAGTTTTATGGTGAAAAAGCCCTGTCAATTTTTGTACAGCCACCCTCACTAACTCATCTTAAAGAGCGTTTGAAAGGAAGGTCTACTGATACTGATGAAAATATAGAAACACGACTGGACAAGGCTGAAGAAGAAATGCAGTATGCGAAGCAATTTGATAAGATACTGATCAATGATGAACTTGAAAAGGCAGTTGAAGAAGCTGCGGACTTGGTGAAGGATTTTTTAGAACAATCTGTGTAATCTGTGGCTCTAAAAACACATTGCCACAGATTTATGATGAATTAAAACATGAATACAAAAGTTAAAAAAAAGATTGGTCTTTTATTCGGTTCATTCAATCCTATCCATATCGGGCATATGATCCTTGCGAATTATATGCTTGAATTTACAGATCTTTCGCAAGTTTGGTTTATTACTTCTCCTCATAATCCTCTTAAAGAAAAGAAAAGCTTACTTGCTGATCATCATCGTCTTGCAATGGTAAATATCGCAATAGAAGATAATTATCAGTTCAGATCATCCTCAATTGAGTTTAAGCTTCCCCAGCCATCATACACTATTGATACACTGAGTCATCTGTACGAAAAGCATCCTGATAATGATTTTATACTGATAATGGGCTCTGATAACCTGTCGAGCCTTAAAAAGTGGAAGAATTATAAGGAATTACTAAAATTGTACAAGATGTATGTTTACCCCCGTCCGGGCAGTGATGGAGGCGAATTTAAAAATTCTCCCAATGTGAAAATGGTTAATGCGCCATTAATGGAGATATCCTCATCTTTTATCAGAAAAGCCATAAAGGATAAAAAGAACATTCAATACATGTTTCCTCCCGGAGTTTATG
>JAIOTT010000319.1 GCA_021106655.1 Bacteroidales bacterium | reverse complement strand
CTTGCTCTCATGCCAATTTTCTATAAACAGGTGAATTTCTTGTTTGTTGTATCTATGGTATTTTCGCATGTGGCAAAACTATGCCACTTTGCATTCTCAGACAAGACGGGGTTGGTAGAGGGGATACTCATATTTAATTAATGGCATCATATTTATTTTATGCTGGGTAATGGTTTTGCATGTGCTGGCTTGTGCAATTTGGCCGCACTGACGGGCTGCTATTTTATATTTAATTACACGCCAGTGCGGACAAAATTCTTTCTCTGTACAAACTGGCATATGCACGGTGTAGACCTTGTTGGTTCTATTCTTCAAGAATTCTTAATAAGTCATCATTAATATAAAATACGGATAAACCATCTTTTTGGGGTCTCAATATTTTATGTTGCACCAATTCATTTACATATTTTGTCAGCGTTGTCCTTGATGTTTTTCCAATGACTTGACCAATTATTGATGGTTTAATATATGGTTGACTGAATATTGCTTCATTTACTTCTTTATTGTACCATTTAATTTTTTTTCTTGCAAATTCAAGAGTGCTTTCCATTTGTTCAAGTATTTCATTGATTAGGGCATTAGTCAGAATGGATGTGTTTTCAATTGCATCCAACATAAAAACTATCCAATCCTCCCAAGTTTGTCTTTGCGTTACTGCTCCAAGTCTAAAATAGTAGCTTTCCTTGTTGGAAATAATAAATTTTGACATATATAGAGTAGGTTGTGAAAGTAACCCTCTGCTTATCAAGTATAACAAATTAAGAATCCTTCCTGTTCTCCCATTGCCATCTTGAAAAGGATGTATCGCCTCAAATTGATAATGTGCAACGCACATTTTTAATAGTGGGTCTGATGGAAATTTTAAATCGTCATTAAGATACTCAATTAGATTTTCCATGAACTTTTCAATAACCCCTTCTCCTTGTGGTGGTGTATAAATAGTTTCGCCTGGTCTGAACTCGCTTTGTCCCTTTTTAATAACAACTTTTGCTTGTGGTGGGCGGATTCCAATAGTAGTTTCTTTTATCTGGTTACAAATATTTTCTATCAAACAGATATCTATTTTCTTATTCTGCTGTAAATAACCAAATCCAGTCCAGAGAGCCTCTCTGTATTTTAGTACTTCTTTGGTTGAAGGGTTAATGTTTCCGTCTTTCTGTGTGTCTGAAATTGCTTTATATAATTCATCTTCTGTTGTGAAAATATTCTCTATTTCTGTTGATGTTTTTGCTTCTTGTAATGCAATTGTATTAACAAGCATTAAAGGGTTTGGCAATCTATTAATATTGCCATCAACAGTTGCAAGTGCTCGGGATGCAATAACTAATTTTTTAAGTATCTTAGGATTAGCATCAATATCGACACTGGGAGGTAGAAATGGTAAATTATTATAAGGTCTTATTCTATCAAATTTTAAACTTTTCATTAACGTCCAATTTTTAAGTTATTCTGAACATACTACAAAGATATGTCCATTTATTGGAAAAAGAAAAAATTATGTCCAATATCTTTATTATTATGGACATTAGTGTCGTTTTGTGTCAATTTATGAACAAATAAACAATTCTTGTCCAGTATTTTTTAGAATTTACGCAGACTGTCTAAGTACTGTCCAATAAGGCCTAACAACTATGCATATGTTTGTTGTATATATTATCTTATCAGTTGTTGATTATCTCACACAAATATATTGAATATTTCTTAATATTTTAGTAATGTAGTGATGAACTTTTAATGGGATTCTGGATCCTGAGTAGGTGAGTGGTTGAGTAGGTGAGTGGTTGAGTGGTTGAGTAGTTGAGTGGGTTTTGATTAGCTATGCTTCGACTTTGCTCAGACAGGTCATTTAGCACAAATGTACCATTGTACCTTTGTACAACTGAATAATTATCACATTATCATATTAACACATTATTACATTTATTATCTTTACATTGTTTATTAACCTAGAACTTATTCAAATGAAAAACCTGATTTACCTTTTAATATTTGTTTTATACGGTATGCTTTGCTATTCACAACAGCCTGTCATTATTAATCATAATTGCATTGATCTCACTAGCATCCCTGATACATGGATAGATAGTGCTAAACAAAACCTTTTTATAGGTTACGGCCATACTTCTCATGGCAGTCAGCTTACTTCAGGTATGAATGCTCTGGAATCATATTTTACAAATGGGAAATACGATTGGAGTCATAGCGGAGGCCCGGGTGAGCTTCATCTTTTTGAAGGGAGTGGTTATAATAGTGGTTACCTTGAACTTGACTGTGGTTACACAGGATGGGATGGTGAAACCAGAGATTTTCTAAATGATCATCCTTCTTGCAATGTGATAATATGGTCGTGGTGCGGACAAGTTAATAGTGTTAACCTGCAAAGCCATTATTTGGACACTATGAATCAATTAGAGTTGGAATACCCTGGTGTTCAATTTGTTTATATGACAGGTCATCTTGAAGGACTAGGACCTTCAGGAAGCCTTTATCTGGCAAACCAACAAATTCGTGACTATTGTAATGCTAATAATAAGATACTTTTCGACTTCGCAGATATTGAAAAATACAGTCCGGATGCAGATACTAATTACCAGGATTATTTTGCTGATGATGGATGTTATTATATCACTCCATCGGGAGGGTCGGCAAATTGGGCAATAAACTGGCTGACGAATAACCCGGGGACGGAGCTTAACAACATATCCCAACATTGCAGCAGTTGTGCTCACTCTGTCAGCCTGAACTGTACCAAAAAAGGTATCGCCTGTTGGTACCTCTGGGCAAGACTCGCAGGATGGGGTGGAAACACTTCAGGAATTCCTGGCCGGATATTCTCAAATGAAAGTGAGATGACAATCTTTCCATCTCCTTTTATCGATCATATATTTGTTAAAATGAATTCTGAAGTTGAAGATCCTTTATTAAGAATATTTGATTTAACAGGAAAGATCATGTATAAAAAGGAATTCACAGGATCAAACAGTGTAATGGAGATCAATGATCTTGAGATACCAACAGGGATTTATTTCGTTACTGTAAAAACAACAGAAGTTTCTTTTTCCAGGAAAATAGTAAAAAGATAATTTTTTTTTGCACGAACAATCACAAGCAGCATTCGATGGTTCTTTATCATATTTAGGATAAGATGTTAACATATTTTTTCAAAGGAACCTTAAATCTGCTTATATTTGATCAATTATTAATGTCAATCAAGAGTTGAAAATGGAGATGAAGGTTGTTTTTTTTAAGTGAAATTTATGAAGCTAACAGTATTAATCGACAACAATACATTAATAGATAGATACTTCTTTGGGGAACCAGGGGTATCGTATCTAATTCAAGATGGAAATATACAAGTATTATTTGATGTAGGTTACTCCAACGCTTTTATTATCAATGCTCAAAAGATGAATTTAGATTTACTGCAAAGAGATTTTCTTGTTCTTTCTAATGGACACTTAAATCATACATGGGGACTTGATCCACTTTTGAGAATATATACCGAAGCAAAAATCGAATCAATACCTTTTACAAATCCAACTTTAATAGCTCATCCAAATATATTTGAAACAAAAACTGTAGATGCTTTAAATGAAATCGGTTGCATAATTTCTAAACGTAAGCTTGATCAGCACTTTGAGATAAATTTAACAAAGGATCCTTTTTGGCTATCTGATAAATTAGTTTTTCTTGGTGAAATAGAAAGATCAAATGATTTTGAGAACAAAGAACCTATTGGAAAAGTTCATTCCAGGGATGGAATAAAAGATGACTTTCTATTAGATGATACAGCATTAGCCTATAAAGGAAGCAAAGGCTTGATAGTTATTACAGCTTGTTCTCACTCAGGGATTTGTAATATTATAGAATATGCCAAAAAGGTTTGTGACGAAAATAGTGTTGTTGACGTTATTGGTGGATTTCATTTACTCCAACCTTCTCAAGAACAATTGAAAGGTACAGTTGATTATTTTCAAAAGTTGAAATCGGAAGAATTACATCCATGTCATTGTGTAGACTTAGATTCAAAAATTGCTTTGTCGAAAGTGGCAAATATAAAAGAAGTTGGCGTTGGCCTGTCTATTAAATACGATTAATCAGTTATCGGGGACGAAAAAATGTACAGCACATTGCATAATAGTGTTTGTATATTTTTCTTGTAATTTTTCCACTTCGGTCTTCAAGCTTAAAACAAATTCCAATACCTCTATTTGAGTCACAAATTTCAATAAAATATTAGTTGAGTGTATTACCTTTTATGTTTTTTCCGATTAATTATTGTATTAAATTATTAACTAAAAAAAGAAGAAAATGAAAAAACTATTTTATTTATTTGGAGTTGTGATGATTTTATCAATTGCAATTATCTCCTGTGAAAAACAACAAACTACAATTGACACTCAGCAGTCTGAGTTATCTTTAAAAAAAGGTAATAATAATTGTGCAACAATACCCGGTGGTACAATATACACTTCAGGTGGTGTATTAATAACACCTGGTTTTATGGCGAATGGATACAATTATCAGGCTCACTTATTCAATGGAGTTTGGGGAGGTGATAATTTAGTAATGAAATGGAATGATGCCTGGCTGTCAAATAAAGATTGTGATGGTGATGGTTTATTGGATCGTCATTTTGGCTTTCCTAGCTATATTGGCTCAGGAGCCTGGCTTACTAATCATTGGAATGGTACCTATTTAGATGCTAACGGGAATGAGTGTCATTGGACAGATTTTATTAAAATTATTGCTGTCCCTGCCGATGCGACAAAAACAAATGATATCTGGTACAATGCGGATGGTACTGAAATCGGACCCGTAATATGGGGGTCATTTGCCATTATTCAGGAAGTATGGAATGATCCTTGCCAGGGTGTAAATGGATTATACTATAATAGTCCTGACCATCCCGGACTAGGAGGGTGGTAAATAAATTATTAATACAGATCCTTGTGGCACTCAGTGCAAAGGTTTTCCTGCCAGGCTTCTCCAATGTCAACCGGGTGTTTGAACTCAAGAGATTCATTGATCATAACCCGTTGTAAAGAATCCGGATAGCCCTGGCCAAGAATAGTATGACATAGATTACAATCTTTGGATATGGTTTTCCCATTTTTACTTGTATGTAATCCATCATGACATCTAAAACAACCATTCGATTCAATATGACTTGAATGGTCAGGATATGCCTTCCATGTAACTTTCATTTCAGGAAAGATATTTTTATTAAATTCTGTTTGAATAGTTGATATAACCTCTTCTATTAATCTCTTTTTTTTATTAAAAATATCAGGATAGCCGGATTTGTAGAATTCTTTAATTCCCTTTTCGATGAAAAGCATGGCTGTGTCTTTAGTAGGATAGCTTGTATTCAGAAGCTCCATTGCAATGGATTTTAATTCAGGTAAATCTTTTGGTAACTTACCTGCAGTGAAGGCATTGTTTATAAAATGGGAAGGGGATTTGTATGCGTGTGAAGGCCGGCTATGACAATCAATACAGTCCATTGTTTTTTTAGTGATAGTTGTTATCAATGAAGGATCCAGGGGCTCTTCTTCAGATTGATATACAGTAGTTTCGTTTGTTTTTAGATCGGTGTACTGAACCCACACAATTTTTTTGCTATCACTGGTATCACGAATATAATCTATCTTTACATCAGGATGGATATGCCAATGTATTCCTTCCTGTATTCCATGGGCACTGTATGCAGAACTAGTTTTTACTTCCAGTATTATATCCCATTCCGTATTGTTTTCATCAGCAAGGAAGTATTTTTCAACTCGTAACTGTCTGGCATAAAACTTTTCCGGCCAGTGACATCTCTCACATGTTTCCCTGGCAGGCCTCAGATTTTCAAGTGGTGTTGGAATAGGAGTTGGATATTTACCAAAAGCAACAGAATAAATCTGGTAGAGGCCGGATAATTTCGATCTCATATACCAGTCAGCACCTGAACCAACATGGCATTCTACACAGGCAACTCTTTCATGCGCCGAATTCTGATATGCAACATATTCCGGTTCCATAACCTTATGACAAAGGGTGCCACAAAATTCCACAGATTCTGAATAATGAAACGCTTCATAACTGCCAATAGCAGTTAAAAACAGGAATATAGTAGTTGAGATAATAAAAATGATAAAGGCATTCCTGTGCCGTGTATTATTGAGGTCAATGTATGGCATCTTAAGGACACCGGCTTTTTCCTTTTTCTTGTCCCTGCGTATCTTTACCACCATTCCTATTGGAATCAAGATGAGTCCGATAAACAGAAAAATAGGAATAATAATGTAAATAAATAATCCCAGGTATGAACTTCCTTCGTCGAAAAAGAATGAAATGGCAAATAGAAAAACAAACATAAAAAAGCTAACAAGCGCAATGGCTCCTCCTATTACTGAAGTCCAGTTATAAACAGATTGTGGTAATTTCATAACTCTTTAAATAATTATTGCTGGTTTGTTGTTCTGCTCGGTTGTGAACTATTAAACTTTTTTAAAAATAATTAAATGCCCGATCAAAATTAAGTATTTCAGAGTTAAAATGTTAAAATCATTATTGATATTAATTTGATAATTGTTGATATAAATCAGTTTTTTGTAGGTCAAAGAGTTAAAAGGTCAAAAAGTGTCAAAGAAGTTGAAGTGGTCAGGAAGTTAGAAAGTCAAGGAGTAGCCTTCATACACTGATAAATTCACTATATTTGTCTGAAAATTAAAAACGTCTTAAGAAAATCATTATGAAAAATATTTACAAGCTTACTTTCCTTTCTATTATTATTTTAGTAGTCACTACTATTTCATGTAAGAAGGAAGATGAAAAGATTCCGGAACAGCTACTTAAGGTTGCAATGTTGGCCCAGGGCTTTACTTATGATGATCTGAGTTTCTTGCAGAATTGTAAAGCAGGCATAGAACTCGCAAAAACCGATTTCAACCTTGAAGTTGAATATAACATCGATACAGCTACTGATAATTATCAGCTAAGGATAGATGCTTTTGGTGATCAGGATTTTGATCTGATAATCGCCATTGGTTTTATGTGGAATGATGCTGTTATAGCTGCTGCCAAAAAGTATCCGGCTTCCAAATTTGTTCTCGTAGACACCGAATTATCTGAGCTGCAGGCAAACGCAGTCAGTATTTTGTTTGATGTAGATGAAGCATCATACTCATTGGGATTTCTATCTGCATGGTGGGCTGATAATCATGATGCAGTGAATCCGGCAATAGCTTATGTTGGTGCATTAGAAATTCCACAGATAAGACAATTTATTGAACCCTGGATAAATGGATTAGACAGATATAATCAGAAATATGGAAGAACAGTAGCTCATTATGGAGATTATGCAGGTGACTTTTTTAATCCTGATCTGGGCAAACACATCGCTGACAGCCTGATCACTCTAGGTGCTGATGTGATCTTTGGCGTTGGAAGTGAAACCGGAAACGGTTCACTATTAAAAGCTAAAGAATTAGGGAAGGTTGGAATAGGCGTAGATGTGGATCAGTATATTTCCTTTCCTGAAGTTTCCGATATTTTGTTATCCTGTGCTATGAAAGGTCTGGATAATGCTATCTATGCAGTAGTAAAATCGTATGTAGATAACACTTTTCCCGGAGGTGGTGTATACACCGGTAAATTATCTAATGATGGCGTTGGTCTGGCACCTTATCACAATTACGAAAGTCAAATCCCCGATAGTATCAAAATTGAGATAGAAGCCATCAAGGCAGGGATTATTGATGGGAGTATCTCGACTGGATGGTAATTAGATGGTAATTAGATTGTAATTAAGTGGTAATTCGAAAGTAATTTTTTGTTGAGTTCCTAAAAAATAATCGAATTACGTGCGAAGCACAAATTACAATTGAATTACGCAAAGCAAATTATGTGCGAAGCACGAATTATTGGTTATGTTCCCAAAAATAAGATGCCACAGGCTTAGTTCTTTAGGCAGCGTACTGATAAGCCGTTCGATTTGTCGTCACCATTCCGGATCACA
>JAIOTT010000049.1 GCA_021106655.1 Bacteroidales bacterium | reverse complement strand
TTAGGCTTCCGAGTTCTACAGGATGCAGGAAAATGTTTCCTTCCCGGTTCACCGGGTGAGTATGGATGTGCATGTGCTTCAAACACCTCTTTCTGTATCGATCCAGTTGAAAGATTTATCGGAATTCTAATGACCCAATTTCAGCCGAACGGGTACCATTTGGTCGTTGAAGACTTCAGGGTTCTAGCTTATCAGGCCCTTATAGATTAAGCTTTACCAAGAAACCCATTTTGATACAGATCAACCATAATAGCATCAAGAATGAACTTCAATTGTTCTAACCTGTGGTGTAGTTTTTTTCAAAGATACTGATGATTAACTCTATTAATCTGGAATATGAAATAAAGAAAAAAGCTGGATAGGTATTAAGCAGCACAATTAATAAGCATCCCTTAATGATCGAATATTAAGTTCAGACAGGTTTGTTTGTAATGGCTTGCCATGGAGACACATCAAAGTGAGATCAACCAAAAGTCCATTCGATGGAGACTGGGATTACTGGCTAAATCGGAATAGCAGAAAAGGTGCTTAATCGACAGAAATAGAACAGAGGTTATTAAATGTTTAATCATTATGATTTGAAGAAGTATCTATGACAAAGATCAGGTTATTGAGGAGCCGGATGAAGTGAAAGTTTCATGTCCGGTTTTGAAGCCGAGTGGTGGTGGCGACTCCACCGCTTAGGTTAACATTATCGCAGTAGTGCTTGAAAATGATTTCCATGAGAAAAAGCTACAGGACGGGGACTTTATCTTGTGTCAGAAGTTTTACAGCGGGAGGAGATATATTTTTCGGAGGTATGTTTGATCATTGGAATACCTCCGATTATAATATTGATTCAACGGGAAATATGATAATATCGTTTCTTCTTCTGCCGGTGCTTTTCACTTATATTTCTCTTTATAATTTTGATTATATTTTCAAATTTCTTGTCTCAGAGATTTTAGACACCCGACATGAAGTCATTACTCGATAGGTAGTGGGAGATACTGCTAATTCAGATTTAAAACTCCGATAAAAATAGCTGAGTGTACCGAATCCTACCTGATATGAGATATCTTTCACCTTCATATCTGTTGTAATCAAATACTCTACTGCTTTTGATATTCGTAATTTATTAACATATTGATTAACCCCTATTCCATTAATCTGTTTGAAAAGATGACCGAGGTTACTGGAGTTTATATGAAATTTATAGGCTAATTGTTCAATGTTTATGTTGTGATCACGATAATTGTTTTTGATATATTTCTGAACACTTTGAATTAAAATTAAATGTTTTTCATCAACAGATATCTCACTTCTAAGAAAGAAATCTCCAATCATCTCTTTGAGCTGATTTCGAAATGTAAAAATATCAATAATCGGATTGCTGATTATTTCACTTCGATCTTTCAGCCAATCAGTAAGTTCTCCAGAATTATTCTGTTCAATTTCGGAGAGGGTTGACAGTATCTGTCTAAACATTTCCTGGAGATGGGATCTGGCAAGATCAGGATAAGCCGTTGCAACAAAATCTGTCCCCTTATCAATAAGTTTATCAACCAGTAATACTTTTCCTCCTCGGATGGCAAGTAAAATATCTTCTATCAATTTTGAGAACCCTTGATATGAATTTTTATTATAAGAAGTAAATTTCATGACCGATACCGAAGAACCATCAGGTATAAGAAAAATTAAATCACGCTTTTTCCTAAGAATCTGAAAGGTTTTATGCAGCTCATCTCTTTTAATTAAAAAAGGATAATACAAAGCTTTTACGGTTATGCCAGACTGATGGCCTATTGAATTGATTATATTATCTAATTTTTCAGAAAAAACAGGATATGTTTCATTTGAATTCCCTAATAGATAGAATTCATTCTCATTCATTTGAATAGAGCGGAAAGAACCAAGCATCTGTGTAGCCATAAGTGGCACTGCATCTAAAATGATATCCTCACTGTTTAAATTTAAAAAAGATACACTATTAATCTCTGCTTTATTATTAACTACTTCAAGATAAACAAGTCTTAAAGATTGAGTTAAATCTATGCCTACAACCTCTTCGGAAAGTTTTACCCAGTCATTTTCTGATTCGTCAAAAACACCCATCAGCATTTTCTTCAACTGATATTCAACCAGTATATCCTCATTATCCATGTGAGCGGATCGATACTCCTGATACTCACTCTGTGCTGTATCATAAATATTTTTGAGCATCTCAATCTCACTCTCGTCCCAGCTTTCTGTTCTACGATTGGCCGTAAAATGATCAGTAAGATGCTGTATTGGTCGATACAATAAATAAGAAATAAGCATACCAATCAATGCGGATACAATCAGCATTCCAAATGAGATAACTAGAATAACGATTTGAGTATTTTTCCAGTTTTGAAACACATCTCCATAGGATTTCAAGCCCACTAGAACCAGTGTTGAACGATTGAAAGTCATAGACGAGACTAACCAACGTTTATTATTCAACTTAATCCATCCTTGATGAATTTTACCCTGACGCGGAAGCTCCTGGCTATAATTCTTGAGATATTCCTGAAACAGTATTAGGTGTTCTTCATCCTCATCGAGAGGTAGGACAAAATCATCATTATTTGAAAGCAGGATATATCTGGAAGTACTGCTTTTTTCAAGTGTATTAACTATTTCAGAAATCCAATCGATATGGAAATTAACAAACATTATGGGTCTTTTAAGTATAGGGCTGTATTCAAGGTAATCAAAAGCAATGGTCAATAGCGTTGAATCATCTGTATTTGCTTCGAGTGGATGAAAAGAGCGGCCAAATAGTTTTCCAATGGGTAGAGTGTGTTTATCAATAAGGGTATGCAATACAGTATCGTTATAGTACATATATTGATGGGTGTTCAGCATCACTTCGGTTTCGGGAAAAAAGATTCCAATAGAGTGAACTTTCTCCTGAGATATAAACAGATCCTCGAGCTTTCTAAGACTTTCAGCGACATCATATGAGGATGCAGATGATTTATTCTGCATTAAAGTATACATTTCATCCGATTTGTAGATTGAAAGTGAAAACTCTTTCATAGAAGTCAAAATGCTTCCTACAGTGACCTGAATTGCACTCATTGTCTCAGAGTTTTTCTGCTTCTCAAATCGTGTGACCATAGGTTTAACTGAGAAATAGATAGTAAACGAGAAAAGAGTTATTACTGTTGAGATGGTTATTGTCACCATAAGTAGAAGTTTACGGTGGAATAGCCGTCTTTTGGGTCTGCCCAACCTTTTTTCAATAAGTTGTACCATGGATCATGTTAGCCTTTTACCGCCCCACTCATCAACCCGCTGGTAAAATATTTATTCAGAAATAAGTATACAATTATAATGGGAGCAAGGGCAATGGAACTACCCGCTAACATTAGATTCCAGGGCGTTAACGATTCCATACCGGAAGTTCTCAAATTAACAACCCCCACAATTAAAGTCTGCAATTCAGGGCGGTTAAAACTGAAAACAAGAGGCAACAGATATTCATTCCAACCATTTCTAAATGCAATCAAACCGATAGTGGCTATCAAGGGGCTGGCATTTGGCATTATAATTCTCCAATAGATTCCAAAAAAACTACACCCATCTATTGCAGCAGACTGATCCAACTCTTTCGGTATGGTATTTATATATCCAATTGATAAAAAGAACTGGGCTATATTTATGCCGACGACTCTGATAAATATTATTCCCCATAAAGATTGATTAAGATGTAACGCTCTTGCAACAAGGAGCTGAGGGTAGAGACTTACCGCCCCAATAGAGAGAAACATTGAAAAAACGAATAATCCTATTAACAGACGTTTCCCCGGGAATTCTCCTCTGGAAAAGACATACCCACAAATACTTGCAGTGATTATAGACCCTATAACAATGAAAAATGTAATAAAAACACTGTTTAAGGTAAAATCAAGAAATCCCGCTTCACGAAAAGCTATAACATAATTTTCAAAATGCCACTTCTTTGGGAGAAGATTGACACCGCCTGTTAGCAGTTCCGCATTGGATTTAAATGATGAAAACAAAGTGTATAGTAAAGGTGCTACGGTAAAAAGAAATACTGTAACAAGAAATATATAAGAAAGAATGGTTCCAAATCGTTGTTTTATATTATTATGCAAGTACAAATCTACCTCACCTTTTCTACAACTTTACGAGAGAACTTGTAATACACCAGGGATATTGAAGCCAGAATACATGCTGTTACAACAGCTGCCGCTGATGCAAATCCCATTTGTGGTAACCCATCCGGTTGAAAAAAGTACTTAAAAATATATGACATAACAACTTCAGTTTT
>JAIOTT010000288.1 GCA_021106655.1 Bacteroidales bacterium | reverse complement strand
TGTTATATTGTTAAATTGTTAAAAAGGAAAAATTGTTTAGATCAGCACTAAACTACTGTAGTTTAATAATACTTACGAACTTTCTGTTATTAACATCATGTGAATCAGGAGAAGAAAAAGCAAAGCAACACCTTGCAGCAGGAATTGATTTAACTATGAAAAGAAATCTTGAAGGAGCGCTGACAGAATTCAACATGGCTGTTTCATATGATCCTGAAAATGTTGAGGCATATTTTCAGCGTGCAAACACTCATTACAATATGTACAATGTTGATCAGGCATTGACAGATTATGATAAAGCCTTAGAACTAAACCCCGAACATGTAGATGCCTTAACCAATAGAGGAAATGCAAAGTTTTACAATGGGGACAGAGATGGTGCATGTGAGGACTGGAAAAAAGCTGAGCAACTCGGTAAAGAAAATCTGAGTCATAAAACCAGGTTTTGTAAATAGACGGAAGATAGAAGATAATTATTAATGGTGAATTATTAATGGTTAATGCTCTTATAAATTACGAATTACCTTTATTAACTACAAACCAGAAATTAGAAACATCTGGTTCATTATCACATTATCAAATTGTCTTTAATCTAATATCTAATAGTCTTAAAAAAATTCCTATTTTTGTAAAAAAAACATCATATGGATCTTAGTAAAATTCTATCAATATCCGGCAAACCCGGCCTTTATAAGATGGTTGCCCAATCAAAGAATGGTGCAATAGTTGAATCCCTGGCTGACAAGAAACGCTTTCCCGCCTTTGCAAGTGAAAGGATCAGCTCACTTGAGGAGATCAGCATCTTTACCAATGATGAAGATATGCATTTGAAAGATGCCCTGAAAGCAATACATGAAAAGCAAAATGGAGAAAAAGCCATAGATCATAAATCTGATCCTAAAGAGCTGAAAACATTTTTTGTAGCTGCAATTCCTGATTATGATCAGGATAGGGTTTATGTCTCAGATATTAAAAAAGTTCTGAACTGGTATAATCTGCTTCATGAGTTCGATATGCTTGACTTTTCAGAAGAGGGGGAAGAAGTGGCAGAGGCAGGTGCAGCAGCAGGTGAGAAGGAGGAAGAAGTGGCAGTGGCAGGTGCAGTAGCAGGTGAGAAGGAGGAAGAAGTGGCAGTGGCAGGTGCAGTAGCAGGTGAGAAGGGGGAAGAAGTGGCAGAGGCAGGTGCAGCAGCAGGAAAGAAGGAAGAAGAAAAGCAAGAAGAAAAAGATCAAGACCAAGATGATGAAGAAGACAATACATGATCTTAAGGTAATAAAAAATATTAAGGTAAATTACAATAACTTCATTCTCGAACTTGAAGCTCCTGAGCCATTAGGAGAGGTATTACCAGGACAATTTGCAGAAGTACTGGTAGAAAAATCTGAATCAACTTTTTTAAGACGGCCTTTCTCAATTCATGATGTGGATTATAAAAAGAATACTATATCCTTACTTATCCAAGTACTTGGCGCTGGAACACAGGCATTATCCCAAACCAACACAGGCGACTTCCTGAATCTTGTTTATCCCTTAGGAAATTCTTTTAGCCTACAAAGTGGAGGCAATGCATTGCTAATAGGAGGTGGAACCGGCATAGCCCCAATGTACTTTCTTGCGAAAGCATTACATAGGAGTGGCGTTACACCTGATGTACTGATTGGTAGTCGCGATAAACAAGGTCTTTTAAAGATAGATGATTTTAAACAATTTGGAAGTGTGTTTTTTACAACTGAAGATGGATCAGCAGGTGAAAAGGGTTTGGTAACAGACCATAGTATTCTGCTAAATTCTGTAACGAAATATAATATAATATATACATGTGGCCCGGAACCTATGATGAAATCTGTTGGCTTTTATGCATTGAAGAATGACATAGATTGTGAAGTTTCACTTGAGAATATGATGGCTTGTGGTGTCGGGGCTTGTTTATGTTGTGTTGTCGAAACAACTTCCGGAAACTTATGTACTTGTACTGATGGACCTGTTTTTAATGTAAAGAATTTAAAATGGTAGACCTGAGTATTGATTTTCATAAATTAAAACTTAAAAACCCTGTTTTAACGGCTTCTGGAACATTTGGCTATGGTGAAGAGTATGAAGATTTTTTTGACCTCGGCCTTTTAGGGGGGATTGTTGTAAAAGGAACAACAGGAAGCAAAAGGGAGGGTAATCCTTATCCTCGTATGGCAGAGACCGCTTCCGGAATGCTTAATGCCGTTGGGCTACAGAACAAAGGTGTTGAATCTTTTATTAGTGATATTTATCCCGGTATCAAAGATTATGATACTCATATTATTGTTAATGTATCAGGGTCAACCATTGAAGAATACTGCAAAGTTGCTGAACTTCTTAATGATCTTGAAAAAATCCCTGCAATAGAATTAAATATTTCATGTCCGAATGTTAAAGAGGGCGGGATGGCTTTTGGAACAGTATACTCTTCCGCAGCTATAGTAACTGAAGCAGTAAGAAAGGTTTATCATAAAACTCTTATTGTTAAACTTTCACCAAATGTAACCGATATATCAGAGATCGCCCTGGCAGTAGAAGGCGCCGGCGCAGATGCGGTTTCATTAATAAATACATTATTGGGTATTGCTATTGATGCTGAGAGCAGAAAAGCTGTT
>JAIOTT010000227.1 GCA_021106655.1 Bacteroidales bacterium | reverse complement strand
CAGATTCAGGCTTCACTTCCTACCTATGGTCGGATGGATCTACAGATCAGACATTGAATGTCAGCAGTAGCGGGACATACTGGGTAGAAGTTACGACAGTGGCAGGGTGCAGTGGCAGAGATACTATATCTGTTTGCTCAGGATATATTATCAGTGGACTGCTTGAATACAAAGATACCTTGATGGTTTCAACTCCTCTGGGTGGCATAGAGATCTTTTTAATAGATCAAAACAATAACATTATCGACTCTGTAATGGTTAATACATCGGGTTATTATGAATTCCAAAACTTAAATAGCGGGACATATTTCCTTTCTGAGAAGATCAACATACATTGGGGAGGAGTAAATACTCTGGATGCATCGAAAGTTGTTTTTCATTTTATTGGGATGGCTCCATTAAGCGGTCTAAACCTGGAAGCAGCAGATGTAAATGCTGATGGCGTTGTTAACACCGCAGATGGTCTTACGATACAAAAGAGATTTGTTGGTATGATAACTTCATTTCCTGCAGGCGACTGGATCTTTGATAAGGATACCCTGGTGGTAGAAGGCAATTCACATTGTGTACATAATTATCATGCTTTGTGTTATGGTGATGTTGATGGCTCGTATATTCCCACGGCAAAAGGCAATCCGGCAGTATTTATGGGTCAAAATGGATCAATGATAAATACTGAAAACAAAAAGAAATCATTGAATAACAAAATATATTTTAACAGATTAAATACTAAGAGTAAATAATTTATAATTTTGCGCGAGTTTTAGAATAGGGATATTTTGTTTCTAATAAAGCTTAAGAATTAGATAAAAACAACATAAAAAGGGGAAACATGAACAATAACAAATTTATAATGGTAATACTGATGGCATTGCTTTTTACTGTAAGCTCTGCCTATGCACAAAATGGATTGCTAAAAAAAACTGATGGGAAAAGTGCCGGTAATTATGAGGTTGACTACAGAATTGACGCTATGAAATATTGGAAACATATGGCAAAGCTGGGACTTGTAGAAGTTTCTCCTGTAGTTCCGATAAAAAAAGCTGTATATACTTCAAGTAAGATAAATGGAAAAGGAGCAGTCCCAACTGATTCACCTGATATACCTGTTACGGATAATAATAATACAACCCAAAGCGAAAATTCAATTTTTATTGATCCAAATAATATAGATAAAATCTTAAACTCTAACAATTCCACAAGTGGTTCCAGTACATTATATGGTACAAGTGGACTTTTATCCAATGATGGAGGACAATCATGGGCTGGATCTGTACAAGGAACTGGTGGCGATAACTCAGGTGACCCTGCAACAGTAATTGGTAATGACGGAACATATTATGTTGGACACATAACAAACAACCTTGGTCAGGGAATTGCATATTCCAGCAACCAGGGACAAACATGGAATACCGTTCAGGTGGCACCACCACCAGGAGGTTTTTATTCAGTACTTGACAAAAATCATCTTTGGATAGATAACTCCCTCTCTAGTCCTTATGAAGGAAATCTTTATGATGCATGGACTCCTTTTGGTGGTAGTAACGACACTCAGATAGAATTTTCCCGTTCAACAGATGGAGGCCTTAGCTGGTCATCAGGAATTTCTCTCAGTAATAGTATCGCTGCCGGTAGTCATAACCAGGGTGTTAATATAAACTCCGGACCTAATGGGGAAGTATATGTCGTATGGACAGTATATGACAACTCAGGTACAGATGAAAATGCAATGGGTTTTGCAAAATCATATGACGGTGGAATTACTTTCTTACCTGCAAGCAGGATCATTAGTAATATCAGGGGGATAAGGAATAGTGGAACTTCGAAATCAATGAGAGTTAACTCTTTCCCTGTGATGGCTGTGGATATCAGTAACGGGCCTTATAGTGGAAACATTTATGTAGTATGGTCCAATATTGGAGTGCCCGGCATAAATACAGGTCAGGATATTGATGTATATATGATAAGATCAGGCGATCATGGTTCAACATGGACAACTCCTCTTAAGATCAATCAGGATGCCTCAGGTTTTGGAAAAGAGCACTACTTCCCCTGGATAGCATGTGACCCTGTAACAGGTACCTTAAGTGTGGTTTTTTATGATGATAGAAATGTTTCATCCTCTGATCTTGAGGTTTTTGTGGCTCTTTCAACTAATGGAGGAGATACATGGGATGATTTCAAGGTGAGTGATGTTTCATTTACACCTTCACCTATTCCCGGGCTTGCCACCGATTATTTTGGTGATTATATCGGGATTACTGCCAGAGACAGAAAAGTGTATCCATGCTGGACTGACAACAGAACAGGTACTGCAATGACGTGGGTGTCTCCTTTTGAAACAGGGCCGCCACCGGATCAACCATACATAGTGTATAACTCTCATGTAATAGAGGATGCCATGGGAAACGGAAATGGAAGACTTGATTATGGCGAAACTGTCGAGTTGGCTGTTGCTATGGCTAATATCGGTGATGAGCCTGCTTATAATGTTATTGTCAGTATTTCCTCTAGTGATCCCTTTGTAGAAATATTGGATTCTACTGAATCATATGGTAACTTTAATATTGGTGATACTGTAACAGTCAGTGGGGCTTTTACAATACAGGCTTCTGACACAATTCCTGACGGCCATGCAATAGTATTTGATGTTGCGGCTACTGATGGTGATAGCATCTGGTATAGTAACTTTTCTATTGAAGCTCATGCTCCCGGGATTACTATTGGCATGATGACAATTCTTGACCCGACAGGAAACAATAACGGAAGATTAGACCCGGGAGAAACTGCAGATATACATATAATGACAGCTAATACCGGAGAATTTGATCTGACAAACGTTCCTGGGACATTATCCACAACAAGCAGTGAAATCACAATTAATACTGCAACATATACTTTTCCCTCTTTGCTGACTGGAAATGCCTCTGCGGCGATATTCAATATTACTGTTGATACCGGTGTTGCAACGGGTACTGTTGTTGATCTCATTTATCACGTTGAATTTGGTCTTTATTCTGCGCAGCAAACATTCTTACCTAAAGTTGGCCTTATACTTGAAGATTGGGAAACCGGCAACTTTAGCAGGTTCCCATGGACTGATGCCGGAAATGCTCCCTGGATAATTTCAAGTATTAATCCCGGGGAGGGCTTGTATTGTGCAAAATCAGGAAATATTACTCATAATCAATCATCGGAACTTTATGTTAATCTTGATGTTATTACAAACGATAGTATTTCATTTCTAAGAAAAGTTTCATCAGAGTATTCTTATGATTATCTTGAGTTTTATATAGATAATAACCTGATGGATGCCTGGTCAGGCGAAGAAGGCTGGGCCAGGGTAAGTTTTCCTGTTAGTGCAGGAAATCATACGTTTAAATGGAAGTACTATAAAGATTCATATGTTTCATCAGGTAGCGATTGTGCATGGATAGATTATATAATTTTTCCACCTTTACAAACAACTTCAACACCATTGAGTGTAACTGCACTTGCCAATCCACAGGTAATTTGTGTAGGTGAGCCTACACAATTATATACTTACCCACTGGGCGGATCAGGAAACTATAGCTATGAATGGACTCCTGCTACAGGGTTGAGTGATCCTTTTATTGCGAATCCTGTGGCTACACCAATTATAACTACAACTTACAATGTTTTTGTTGATGATGGAACAGATGCTGATTCTGCACAGCTTTTTATTACTGTAAATGCAAAACCTATTGTTGACTTTGATATTCTGGCTGATGCATGTGTTTACTGGCCTCCTTTCCTTTTAACAGGTGGCACTCCTTTAAATGGAATCTATACAGGCACAGGTGTTACTAATAATTATTTTGATCCTTCAGTGGCCGGAACGGGTACTCATACATTAACATACACATATATTGACCCTTCAACCAATTGTTCTGATACAGCACTTCAAACTATAGTCGTTAATACATGTGTTGGTATTGGTGAGAATATTGAGATAGTTAAAATTAACATCTTCCCTAATCCAAATACGGGAGATTTCACTCTTGAGTTGAACTCAGATATTGAAAACACTATCAGTTTAAGTATATTTGATCCTGTAGGAATTCTCGTTTATGAAGAAAATGATATCAAGCTACTGGGTACAATGACAAAAAAATTCAATTTTGATGATATTGCGGCAGGAGTATACTTCTTAAATGTTCATAGCAATGATATCCGCTATGTTAAGAGGATTGTGATTCAGAAGTAAATAAAAAAAAACAAGCTCTAGCCCTCAGATTTAAAGTCTTTAACAGCCTTTATCAGTTCTGGGAGTACCTTGTGTACATCACCAATTATTCCATAGTCGGCTGACTCAAAAATAGGAGCTTCATTGTCTTTATTAATTGCAACAATACATTTTGAAGCTGCAACACCAGCAAGATGCTGGATAGCACCTGAAATCCCACATGCAATATACAAGTTAGGGGCAATAATTTTTCCTGTTTGACCTGTATGTTCTTCGTGTGGCCTCCATCCTTCATCAGATACCGGCCGTGAGCATGCAGTTGCTGCACCAAGTAATTCTGCAAGTTCCTCAATTTCTCCCCAATGTTCAGCACTCTTCATACCTCTGCCACCGGAAACAACCACTTCAGCATCTGTTAATATGATCTTACCTTTAATTTTCTGAACGTCTTTAACTTCAGTCTGAAAATCAGCATCTTTCATTTCAATACTGATGTTTTCAATGTTTACATCAGTAGGAGACTCAATTACCTCAAATGAATTTTGAGATAGTGTTATGATCTTAATGGCAGATTTAATAATAATTTTTGTGTCTGCCTTGCCGGTAAAGGTCATTTTACTGACAGTGAAAGGATCAAAGCTGGAAGGTAATGCTATTGCTCCTGCAACTACACCTGCTTTAAGCTTAACAGATATTCCGGGAGCGAGGGCTTTCCCCGAATAGTTATTTGATAAAATTACGATATCGGCATTCTCTTTCCCGGCTACATCTGAAATTACTGAAGCATATGCCTGATTAACAAGATTATTTAACCTGTCATCCTTAACAGAAATAACTTTTTTTATGCCATATTTCCCAAGAACTTTTAACTCATCATCTTCCACATTTCCAATAGAAAGAGCTACTGCTGAAGTGTTTAATTTCTTAGCAATCTCAATGCCGTAAGAAATAAGTTCATAACTCAGCTTTTTGAATTTACCATCCCAGTTTTCTGTAAATATAAGTACTGACATTTTCTAAAAATTTATGATTATTTTTTTTTAATTAATTTTCTCTTTAACAATAAATAAAATTGTAGGCCTTTATATGATCTTTGCTTCGTTATGCAGTAAATCTATTAACTCTTTAACATTTTCAGGATCAACCATTTTACATTTAGACTTAGGTTTTGGCAATTCATATACAGAATATTCAGTAAGAGAATCAACTTCAATAGGTTCCGAAACATTCAAAGGCTTTTTCCTGGCCATCATAATACCTCTCATAGAAGGAATTCTCGGATCTATTGCAATACCTTTCTGTACAATAGCAAGAAATGGTACTTTCGTTTCAAGTATCTCTTTTCCCCCTGAAATTTCCCGGCTTAATTCTACATTTCCTCCATCAATATTCAGGGAGGATACTGAAGAAACAGATGGGATATCCAGAAACTCGGCAAGCATACCTCCAACAAGTGATCCGTTATAATCGCTTGATTCAATTCCTGCCATGATGATATCATAAGGATCCTTCTTTATTACTTCAGCCATTTGCGCTGCAACTGAATATGCATCAAGCGGTTCAGCATTGATTCTTATTGCATCATCTGCACCAATAGCAAGTGCTTTTCTGATAGTAGGTTCAGAATCGATAAGTCCAACATTAATAACCGTGATCTTTTCAATTGCGCCATTTGATTCTTCTTTCAATTGAAGTGCCCTGGTTAGAGCTAATTCATCCCATGGATTAATTATCCATTGTATCCCATTCGTGTCAAATTTGGTATTATTATCTACAAATTTGATCTTTGTTGTTGTATCAGGCACATTACTTATGCATACCAGAATTTTCATCCTTAATTTTTTTTGATTATTTATTATTTTTTGATTTATTTCTAATCTCTTAACAAAGCTCTTGAAATTACGATTTTCTGTACTTCTGAAGTCCCTTCATAGATTTGAGTCAGCTTTGCTTCACGCATCAGTCTTTCAACATGATATTCTTTAACATATCCATAACCACCGAATATCTGTACAGCTTCAGTTGTGACCTCCATAGCAATATCAGCAGCATATTGTTTTGCCATAGCACTCATTAGACCATATGGTTTTTTATTATCTTTTAGCCAGGCAGACTTCAGGCAAAGATTCCTTGCATTTTCAATTTTAACAGCCATATCAGAAAGCTTAAATGCGATAGCCTGATGATTTGCAATTTCAGTGCCAAATGCCTTTCTTTCTTTTGAATATTGAATAGCACGTTCCATTGCACCGGATGCAATTCCCAGTGCTTGGGCTGCTATTCCAATTCTGCCGCCATCAAGTGTTTTCATTGCAAACTTAAATCCAAATCCATCTTCTCCAATCCTGTTTTCTTTAGGAACTTTCACATCCGTGAACATAACAGAGTGTGTATCGGAGCTTCTCATACCCATTTTGTCTTCATGTGGTCCTAATGAAATACCCGGGCTGTCTTTATCAACAAGAAACGCATTTATTCCTTTATGTCTTTTTTCCGGATGTGTTTGAGCAATAACGACGTAAGTTGAAGCACAATTAGCGTTAGTGATCCAGTTTTTTGTTCCGTTCAGCAGATAATGATCATCTTTCTCTTCTGCTGTAGTTCTTTGGTGAGTGGCATCTGAACCTGCCTCAGGTTCGGACAGTAAAAATGCTCCTAGTTTTTCCCCACTTGCAAGTGGTTTTAAATATTTTTCCTTCTGTTCTTCTGTCCCAAACTCCTCAATGCCATAGCACACCAAAGAATTATTAACAGATATAATTACACCGAGTGAAGAGTCTACTTTACAAATTTCTTCCATGGCGAGCACATATGAGACTGTATCCATTCCGCCGCCATCGTACTTTGTATCAACAACCATTCCCATGAAGCCTAGTTCGGTGAGATTTTTAACATGTTCAGTAGGAAACTCTGCTTTAGCATCTCTTTCAATTACATCTTTAATCAGTTCCCTTTGGGCGTAATCCCTTGCAGCTTGCTGGATCATTAATTGTTCTTCAGAAAATTCAAAATTCATAGTTTTATATTTTTAGAATGAATAAAAAGATTATCATTAATCTTGACTTCACAAATATAAAATTAAAATTGATATTTACCAATTTCTTTTACACTTGTATTAAATTCTGATATGATTTCCTGCAAAATATGTGCGGCGGGCTTTATCTTGCTAATTTGAGCTGATACCTGTCCTATTTCCAGCTCGCCTTCATCCATATCTCCTTCAAACATCCCTATTCTGGCTCGCCCATGACCTAATATTTTCATAAGTTCTTCTTTGGAGGCACCATTTTGTTCAGCCTCATTGACTAAATAAAAAAACTTGTTTTTCAATAATCTGACGGGAACTAAGCTTTTTAAACTTAGCCTGGTATCCCCATCTTCCGCATCAAGAATCTTTTGTTTAAATGTATCATGCGCGGAAGATTCTTCACTTGTAACAAAGCGACTTCCAATTTGAACTCCATCGGCCCCTAAAGCTATTGCAGCATGCATTGATCTTCCGGAAGCAATCCCTCCGGCTGCAATTAAGGGTATACTTACAGCTTTTCTGATCAATGGGATTAGGGCTATAGTTGTAGTTTCTTCTACCCCATTATGGCCACCTGCTTCAAAACCCTCAGCAACAATTGCATCAACTCCGGCTTCTTCACATTTTTTTGCAAATTTGACATTGGCAATAACATGACATACAGTTATGTTATTTTCTTTTAAGTATGAAGTATATTTTTTTGGATTTCCTGCTGATGTAAAAACAATTTTTACATCTTCCTCAATTACGATGCTTATCAAAGCTTCTGTATGAGGATAGAGCAAAGGAATATTAACTCCAAATGGCTTGTTTGTTGTAGCTTTACACTTTCTGATATGTTCTCTGAATTTTTCCGGATTCATTGATCCACCACCAATAAGTCCCAGTCCACCCGTATTGCTAACAGCTGATGCAAGCTCCCACCCACTACACCATATCATTCCTGCTTAAATAACAGGATATTTAATGTTAAAAAGAGATGTAATTCGATTCATAAAATGTGAGTTTTGAATTATTTATACTTGTTAATGTAAGTTATCATTTCGTTCATCACTATTTCATTCATCTGAAAATGGGGTGTATGACCACAATCAGGTATCAGCAGGCTCTTTGCCGGTCCGGAAACCTTGTTCACAATTGAATATACTTGCTTATCTGACCCATATTCATCCTCCTCTCCCTGAATAACAAAAACGGGACAGCTAATATCAGATAACATGTATTCCATATTCCAACTAAAATTACCTTTACTTGTCCATGTATTAGCCCACCCATAGAACATACTTTCGGTCCTATGGCCATGGAATTTTTCGAGGGAACTTTTAAGCTTAGTGTTTTCAAATGCCCTGATAGTAAATTCAATACCACGCGCAGAGATATCTTCGATAAAGACGTGGGGAGCTTCAGCTATAAGGCAGCAGATATTATTGGAATATTTCGAAGCATATGCAAGAGCAATGGATGCACCATCACTATGTCCTATTAATATAAGATTGTTTTTAACACGAAGTTCTTCTAGAAGCTCTGGCAGAGCTTCTATCCCTTCATAAATTAAATAGTATTTATCCCTTTCTTCTTCAAGAATATCTGATTGTCCGTAACCATATCGTTCATACAAGAGTCCCGGCAATTTAAGCTTCTCGCAAATAGCACCTGGGAACTCCTTCCACTGTGGTATACTTCCTAGCCCTTCATGCAGGAATACAATTACAGGATTTTCCGGGTTTCTATATTCTTCACATAAAAACCGGTAATGAAGATCATGACCCTTTACTTTAACAAATCCCAAATAACAAACTCTAAATAATAAACAAAACCTTAAATTACAAATTCAAAATTATTCTCCCCTTTTATAAACGACAGCAACAACTGTTACGTCATCCCCACCCATATTTATTGTCATACCATATGGTTTGTCGGGATTAATATTTATCTGAGCATCACCTGCTTTTCCGGTAAATTGTTCCCAAATAGTTATTGCCTGATGCACACCTGTAGCACCTGTTGGATGTCCCCAGCCAATTAGTCCGCCAGTAGTGTTAAAAGGTACTTGCCCATCTCTTGCAGTGTTGCCTGCAGCAACAAAATCAGCACCCTCACCTGGTTTAGCCAGTCCTAATGCTTCAACAGCAAGTATCCCTGCTATTGTAAAACAGTCATGTGTTTCGACTGTACCTAATTGATCAACAGTGATACCGGCACTTTGCATTGCTTCATGAGCTGCTTTTTTAATTGTTTCGAGTTCAGTAAGGTCAGTCGGTTGTTTAGTAATATCTCTCTCTACCTGAGCCCAGCCTACCACCTCAATAGCTTCACTTTTTGGGATACCAATTTTTTCAAGGCCCTCTTCCGAAACGATAGCAATTGATGATGCACCATCAGAAACTTTTGAGCAATCGAAGAAATTCAGATGATCAGTAAAAACTTTGGGATTTGGTTCAGACAAGCCAACTGCTATAAGGTCATCTAGATTGTTATGATATTCCTGTGCTGTAGCGCAAAGCCTTGCATTATCGATAGCATTTTTATACCAACGGGCAAACCCTTTTCTGGCCTTTTCTCTTCCATATTTTTCAAAATAAGCTCCGGCACGGTTACTAAATTGTCCGGGGAAAAAATAGGCATGTCCTTGTTTTCTTTCCTTATACCATCCTGCACCTGCAAGAATATCAGCACCATAAATAGCTTTAACGGTATTTTGAACTTCAACACCAATAGTTAAAACAACATCAGCTGTTTCAGCCAGGACAGACCTAATACCTGATGTTAATGCCAGCCCTCCGGAACCACATGCTCCTTCAACACTTGTTGCAGGTTTCCATGCTAAGTCTTTATCTATCATTGGAATAAAACCCGGGAGGTTTGCCTGCTTATTAAAACGTGCAGCCATAAAGTTTCCAATCACACTTTCATCCACATTTTTTCCTCCGCCAATCTGTTTCAGTGTACCTTCACCAGCTTCTTTAATATATTCCTCCAGTCCGGGACGAGGTTTTTTGGGGTGAAATTCTTTACGTCCTGTACCTAAAGAAACGGTGTTATAACCGGCAGTCATATATACTTTTTTTCTTAATTTTTTCATTTTTCCTCCTCTTATTTTATATAATCATTAATTGGGCCATAGGCATGATAAAAACCAGTTAACATAACTGTATTTACGTCATCAGTGCTGTTGGCAACTTTGTCTGATACTAGCTTCAATCCTATTTCATTTGAGCGAATTAAATATTTTTTGGCTAATTCAGCACCCGGTGTTTCCATAGTTTTAAGTTCGTCGAAATATCTATTTAGAATATTTGTTTTATTTCTGTCGAAGTTAACTTGTTTCCATGGAGCGAAGGATTCCGGCAGAGCTTCCAATTTTGCATCACATTTTTCTTTGAAATCTGAAATTGGAACATATCCTTTTTTCTCTGTATCAAACACTGCAACGACTCTCCCTTTTTCATACTTCAGAAATCCATCTTTTTGTGAACCGTTGGAGTATTGTCCTCCTTTCACATTTAACCCTATCATCTGATCTAAAAGTGGGCTATGCAGGTTTTCATCAGTAAGATATGGATTCATTACCTGCATTATATACTGGCAAACATCAACGCCAACATAGTCTACAAGTTGAAAAATTCCCATAGGCCTTATAAGATAATCCTGACTTACCTTATTTATCATATAAACAGCTTCAGAAAACGACATCTCTTTTGTCAGGGTTTCAACTTCACTTATTCCATGAAGAGCATCTCTCATAAAGTGGCCGTTACCGATAAATCCTGCAAAATCATTGGAAGGAACAATTTTCTTTCTGAGTTTTTTAGCAAAGGCATATGCAAAATCTATCACATCCTGATGAGTATTGTCAGCAGCAATTAACTCAACAAGTCTTTGAACAGCCGGTGGATTATAAAAATGAAATCCAATAATACGGCCATCAAGTTTAGCCTCCTTATCTAATTTATTTATTGGAACTGAAGATGTGTTTGTAAAAAACCAGGGAAAGTTTGGGTTATTCTCATTGATTTGAGATAATAGCTTTATCTTTAATTCAGGGTTGTCACTAATAGCTTCAAATATTAATGTCGAATCATAAGCCACCTCCAGTTTAGTTACCGGACGAACGAGTTTTATCACATCAAAAATATATTGGTCTATGATTTCTCCGTTCTCAATCAGGTCTTCTCTCTCTTCATATAGTTTACGGAGAAGAACAGTCTTTTTTTCTGCTACTTTTCTAATCTGTACCTGGAGATAATCCTTAAGTCCGGCTAATCCCGGATTTGACACATCCATAGCATTTAAAACAAAAGCTTTGGATTTGTTTTCAGGTTGAAGGCTTAAGTCAGCCATTTCTACAGCTGTAAGTAATAAAATACCGCTACCCATCTTACCTGCGGCGCCAAGCACCGTTACATTTTCTAGTCTGTCTTCGTAATTCATTTTTACTCCTTTAATTATTTATTCATTTGTTATCTTTAATTTAAAAATTATCTACCAATTAGGTGGACGTTTCTCAAGAAAAGCTTTCATCCCTTCTTCACCTTCATTCCCAAATAATGATCCGAACTCAATTGATTCAAGTTCACTGGCTGCATCAAAATCCATTTCTATTCCGGCTCTTGTAACAGCTTTAGCTTTCTTAATTGCTTTAGGTCCTTTAGATGCTATTTTTTTCGCAAGACTGATTACTTCATTCATCAGCTCTTCAGGCTCAACAACTTTTTGAACTAAGCCTATCCGTAATGCATCATTTGCATTAATCATTTCAGCTGTTAATAACATATACAATGCATCAGCAATTCCAACAAGCCTCGACAAACGTTGTGTGGCAGCATAACCCGGGATCATTCCAAGGTTAACTTCCGGCTGACCAAATTT
>JAIOTT010000452.1 GCA_021106655.1 Bacteroidales bacterium | reverse complement strand
TGTGCTTATTTGTTTGACTCCATCAACAAATAACATCATTCCCTGGGTAGGATGAATCACTGCTGCAACATGATACCATTGCCCGGCATTCCAGGAATCCGAATTAGATATAACCTGATATAGATTTCCCATACTATTTTTAATGCCAAAAACTAATTTTCCTTTATCACTCATACTCGGAGTAAATGCCAAAGTAATCTCATGCTCATTACTCAGATCGTTGTTTCTTGCTACCAGTGCAGCATAATCTGTTATTGAATTATTAATGTCATTTTCAGGCCTAAACCACAATTCTATTGTCCTCACTCCGTTTCCGGCAGAAGGACCTAAATCAACGTAATCGTTAATTCCATCAAAATCCAGAGCATTTCCCGAGTCTGAAACAATGGTTGAATCCATAAATAATATGTATACAGCACCCTTATTCAGGCCTCCATCATCATCAAGAGCTGCACCAACTATTAAATCATCTGTTCCACCTCCATTAAAATCACCAATATTTGCAACTGACTGGCCAAAAATGTCATCATCATCCAAAATACTATTAAATCCTCCTTGTGTATTACTGATTTTATCAAGGTCTTTTACAGTGCCATTTTGATTCAGATAAATAAGGTAGGCAGCCCCACGGTTTAAGCCACCGTCATCATCATTAATTGCACCAACTATCAGGTCATTTACACCATCATCATCAAAATCTCCTAAAGGATTCATTGCATGTGCAAAGCGATCATTATTGTCAAGTAAGCCACTAATCCCTCCTTGTGTTGAACTGATCTTTTGATGACTCTTAACCTGGCCATTTGCGTTAAGAAATAGTATCCAAACACATCCATGATCAGATCCACCGTCATCATCACCAAATGCTCCAACAGCTATATCAACAATCGTATCTCCATCTAAATCTCCAAGTGATGCAACACTGCAACCAAAAAAATCCTCATTATTCAGGGTTCCGGTAAAATTACCTTGTGTGTCACTAATTTTATGATAGGAATTTACAGTACCATTTTGGTTCAAACAAATAATAAAAACTGCCCCTCTTCTTGTTCCGCCATCATTATCTCTTCTCATACCCACAACGAGGTCAGGTATATTATCACCATTAAAATCGCCAATAGGATCTATTCCTGATCCAAATGTGCATGTAGCGCCAAAGTTGGCAGTAAACCCACCTTGGGTATTGCTTATTTTTTGTTGATTATTAACTGTGCCATCAGGGTTCATAAATAATATCCATATTGCTCCATGCCAGTTTCCCCCATCATTATCGTATTGTGCTCCTATAGCAAGGTCAACTACCCCATCTCCGTTCAGATCCCCAACAGTGTCAACATCAGATCCGAAAACACCACCTGCACCCAGACTTACTGTCAGGCCTCCCTGTGTATCACTGATCTTTTGATGTGACTTTACAGTTCCGTCAGAATTAAGAAATAGTATCCATACAGCACCTTTATTGGTTCCACCGTCATCATCGTTTGGGGCTCCTATTGCAACATCATTTACTCCATCACCATCCAGATCACCAATACAAGTGGATGCCCTTCCAAAGAAATCATTATCATTTAATGTGCCGGTAAAAAGCCCTTCTGTTGCCGAGATCTTCTGAAAGGAGTTTACTAACGTTTGAGAAAAGCTAATATTAATAAAAAGCAATAAAACAACTAATGCTAAAATATTGTTAGTTTTCATCTGTTTAGTTTTTATTGTGAATATTGAATATGATTTAATCTTTAAAAGTAACTATACCAAATCGTTGGTGCTTGCGTTTTTGACTAAAAATGATCATTTTGTTTTTGGAAATTTGCTCACAAACTTGTGGGCGGGTAAGAACCGCATCATTATTTACCCGATATAAAGCTGACCGGCTTTGATTTCCGTCATTATCCATTTCTATCACCATCACTATAGAGTTTTTACCTTTCGTAAACCGTTGAGGATTCCCGGGGCCTTTATAATATAAATTTTTTGGATTGTCATTGAATACAAAATATAATTTATCGTGTACAACAGCTAGAGCATAGGAGGAGTAAAATCCAAAATCATTAGTTGTTTTTTGTTGTTTTGCAATTTTTTCTGCCCATTCAATTTCGCCATCAGGATTAATATTGATGACGATAATATCATTATGTACAAAATAATATGTTGTGGTACTTGTTGTATTGCCGTTGGCATCCGTATGATATGTTTTGCGTGTGTAAATGTAATATTGTTCACCGACTAATACAGCACCTCCATCGCTACGTAAAATAAACTCATTCAAGTCATATTCATATAATTCAACAGCTTTTCCTTTTGCTGCTTTCTTCTTGGTTTTTTTTGCTACTCGCTCTTTCATGTTTTGTGTCAGGAAATCAAGGCCGAAATCCTTGAAGCTTTTCGTTTTAATCTCTTTGGTCTCTCCATCGATACGAAGAAAATAACAGCCTTTTATACTAAAGGTTCCTTCCTCAGAGAAAAAGCCACCACAAACGATATCATTATCTTTATTAATTGCGATATTCATATCAGTAAAAAATTTACCGGGTAAATGGATCGGATATTCTATCATAGTGTTTCCTTCATTCGAATAGGCGAGCACCTGGTATTTATAGTTTGGCTTTCCTTTGCGTTTCTCTTTTTTTATATCCTTATATATCCTACCCAGAATATATGTATTTCCATTGTTATCAACTCTGTATTTTTCAATTGCAAAGAGTTCTTCTTTATAAGGAAGAGTTAAGGATTTTTTCCATATAAGGTTTAAGTCTTCATCAAAAACATGAAATCCAAACTTTTCATTAAGGCCTTTCTTATATGGTAAATCATAATATATCATAAGTTTAGTGCTGTCATCTGAGAGATCATAGAAGTAGCCTCCAGCATTATATTTTGAATAATATTTGTAATCTAGTTCTGCAATTTTCTTCAGGTCATGATTTGGCTCAAGTGTTTTCTTGTTAATGCTTGAAACAAAAAGGTAATTCATTTTTTGCTTTTTATTAATGAATGAAGAGAACAGATATAGCTCTTTATTAAATTGAACAATAAATTCAGTATAGAGTTCATTGTCATCATAATTCTGAATCAGTTCGATCGATGTTGTTTGATTCATTTTATTATCGTAATGTTCAATATATTTTTTGCCGGCTGAAAATAAACCCATTCTGACTTTTAAGGCATATATTCCACTTTCATCATAGCCTACTATATCAATAAGAGTTGTTTTTTTCGATTCCTTAAATTCCTTACCCCAGGTCATTTCAATATTTTTTGAGGTTTTTTGTCCGATAGCCAGCTGAGAGATAAAAAGTGTCATCAGCATACAACTAATAATTCTTGTCATGTTTTTTTGTTTAATTAATGAAAAAGTTTCGTATGTATTTTAATAAGATAATAACCATTGTTTAAAACAGGATGCCTAGCCTGATTCCAAAAGGTGCAACTAAAGATGTTTTATCAAATTCCTCAGTCCACGGGAGGAAACCATCCGGAACCTGCTTATATCTATACCCAAGGCCCCAATTGATATCCATAATATATCGGGTTCCTAAAATAAGTTGAAATCCAAAATTGATGGTATAATCTGAATATATAATATTACTTCCATTCTCATTATAGCTTCTTCTTCTGTATTGAAACCCAAAGTAGCTGCCTTCCTGAGCTTTTATAAAATGATATTTGGGGTGTATCCAGATACTATAACCACCATCAGGATCTGAAATTACCTGATTAATACTTATACTACCCGGGAATTCATATCCATAATATGGTAATAGTAATCCAATACCAACTTCAATGCTCATTTGCCTGTCAATAACTCTTTCATAGTAT
>JAIOTT010000232.1 GCA_021106655.1 Bacteroidales bacterium | reverse complement strand
GGGAGATTATACAGGAACTGGCCCTGAACAAGAGTCAGACTAATAGTTCGACTAGCAACTTCACGACCCTTTCCCATAAAAACAGTAACACTACTAAAATACTGACCACTCCTTGCAGTTGTAAATTTCATTCCTGAATTCTTTTTTTCACAGATCTGCACTTCCTGATCAGCTTCAGGTTCTTGATTTCCCAACAACTTATTAAGATCCAGCTTAAATAAGATAGCCTTTGTTTTTAAAGTATATCTATAATATGGGCGTTTCTTTTCATATACTTCCTCTTTTTTCAATATTCCTAATGAAGCCATTGCCTCAAGAAAATCCTGCACAGTACGAATGTGCATATCCAGACGCGAAGCAGTTTCAGATGCTGATACTGACTGATAGGACATTAGTAAGCGAAATATATCCTCAGCATACGCTTTTGAAATATACGAACCTAATATGCCTGCATCTTTAAAATTCATAATTTAAAATATGATAGATTATTTCTATTCATTATTATCAATAGGTTATTTATATAATGAAACTGTAAAATATACCCGCATATGGGTGATATCTCCAGAATCATTTCTTTCAAACACATATGCATTTTTATCATTATCATCCAGATACTTCCCTTTCTTTTCCGTTGGATTCAGCCTGTTTGTAGCTTTATCTGATGAGTTATATACTTTCAGGCCATCATCATAGCTGATAATGAAACTCACTCCAACTGCATTTAAAGTGTATGTCCCAATATGTTGAATAAATTCTTCAGGAACATCAGTTTTATCCTGACCTTCATCATCCTTCTTCACCAAAGGAACAATTTCCTGTATCCACATCTCATTTACATCTCCTTCATCATCCTTATAAAAAGAGAAATTCACGGAAGCTGATAATTTTGAATACCAGAAACCTTCTTCATCCGGCTCATTCAACTCCAGAATAATGCCATTTGGAAGCTTAGCTGCAAGATTACCGTTTTGCAACTTTATTGTCACAGTATTTCCGGTTTTAGGATTTTTATAGTCCCCAAGGTATATTAAATATTCCTCACTAATTTTATTTGAAACTGTATCACTAACACCATCCAACATCCTATATTCTAATATCTCCATCTCTTCAGGATGGAAGCTTGTGTTTTCACCAAGTCGCAGATGTGAGCTACTAACATGATCAAATTCACCTGCAGTAGCATCAACAGGGATCCAACCTGCATCACCCATATAAACTTCAGTCCAGGCATGCTGGCCGAATATCCCACCATTATAATATGAATAAACACAACCTATTGCCAATCTTGCCGGGATACCAACCCCACGACATAATGCTGTAAGTAAGCGAGAATGTCCACCACATTCACCTAAACGGGACTTATATACCTTTAATGCAGTTGTTCCTCCCGGTATAGAATAATCGATATATTCACTTACAAACATACTCAACCTAATTATTGCCTCCCATGAGCTACTTGATCCCTCTGTGATCTCTTTAGCCTTGTTTATTAGTATTTCTTCATCCGACTCAATAAGTTCGCTTGGTTCAAGATATTCTTGAAGCTCTTCATTGTTGCTAAAATCAGGAGGAAATGGAGGTGCATTTTCACCATTAAATCTTTTATATTCCAGTTCAAATACACCATCAACAATATTATCAGTTACAGTTCCTGTAAACTTCTGCCCCGGAATATTAAGGCTTTCAACACTTAATACTTCACCTGCGGATTCTATTTTAGCCTTTATCTTCATATACGATAACATTGAAGCATCAGGAATAACCTCATCAACAGAGTAGAATAAAACATCATCCATTTGTGCTGCTGATATCTTTTTTATTATTGATTTGTCAGCCAGGAATACCTCCCTGCTTGGGAAAATAGCTCTCACAACCTGACCATCTTTAATATCCATCCAAAACTCAGTCTTTTCACCACTTTTTCTATTAACTTCGCTCAACACCACCACCACAAACTGATTACCGGAAACCTCTACTGTGTCAATTCGTTTTTTTGTGTAAGACTTTTCAATAATCTCACCTTTCATAAGATCGAAAAATTTATATGTCTTAGTTTCAGAACTTCCCTTAACAAAATCAGCAAATAACTCAGGATTCTCCACCGGACGATCAATGATCAGATCACCGGGATTTTTTATTACCTTTGGTGCAGATAATGAGCTTGAAGTGTAATAAATAGAATCATCTCTGATAATTGTTGTTGCACCAACTTTTGTAGTGCCAACTTGCATATCATACTCCACTTTCATAACCTTATTCCGAAGAGTATCAATATAATACTGTACAAAGATATCCATATCAACTCCAGATCTCATTAAAGATAGCAAGACATGAACTTTGTTATTCACAAGTTTACACGGTGTATCCTCATAATTAACCAATTCTGTATTTAATTCTGTATATCCACATAGCATACCTTTGATCTTAATACCAAAATATATATCATCCTTATCATGCAGCTGACATGATGTGCTTATTGGTAAAATTAAAAACAGGACGATAATTGATGTCAAAATTTGTCTGATGTTTGATTTCATAGCTTTTCTTTTTTTGGTTAGATATTTATTTAATTCCAAGTTCGGTTAATATTCTCTTTTCATTATGTGCTTTATATTCGTTAAAAAACCTTTTAAAAAGATTTGCAACTGCATCACAAAGCTGATCAAAACTGTATTTCTTTCTATACTGATAATAATCTTTAACCGATATATGAACAGCAGTATTACCATCTGAATCAATTTGGAAGTAACTTATACTGCTCAAATCCGGATTCGACAGAGGGCTAATTCCCATAGAAAAACTGAGAATAAAATTACCATCCTCATTTACAACCTTCACAATATTTTTCGCCTCCAGAAAAGCAGAAAAACCATGAATTTCTTCATTTGTATAATTTATTGAACCTGATGGAAAAGGTCGTTCAGTATAACTACCTGAACTTTCGCCAACATATTTCACACTAAGAGATAATATCTTACGTGCGGCACTTTCCAATTGAAAGCTTATAATAACAGTCTTTGCAAAAAACATCATCAGTACCAGCACAATCAGAAAATGAATTGCCCAGCTATATACTCCCAAGTGATTGCTAATGAAATTAGTTGTTTCCTCACCAAAACCGTTTATCCCAATTAAATTTAACATATGAATATTCACGTTAAGACGTGCTCCAATAAAATAATGCAAAAGCGACAGTCCAAGCATAGGAAGTACTAACAATTGTTGGAATAATCGCTGCCTGCAATAATATATTATACCAACAACGATTAACAACAGGCTAAAAACCCATGATGTAAAATAGGTACCATAAGCCTCTTTTTCTATAATCAGAGAAAAGAAATATATTATAAATGGAATAAACCTGTTCCACCCTAAACGCAATTTAAATACTGACTGATCCATATCCAATAAATTTCATTATTTATACACTTCATTTTTTTTGAACGATGCAAATATATAACATTCAAATACGTTTGTCAAGTTTTTTTTTGATTTTTTTTTAAAATTAATGACGATTTGGGTTTATTCCGGTAGAGATTCACGGCCGTGAATCTCTACCATTGGTTACCAAACAATGATTTTGTATACCAATAAAAAAAACAAGAAAAAATGACAAAATTCCAGAATAAATATCGAATTGAATCAAATAGATTACCAGGGTGGGATTATTCCGTAAAGGGAAAATGACAAGAAAAGATAATCAAACAGGAATTATTCCATTATTTCTATTACATGATCCTTAAATGAAAGAGGATCAAGAATTCTCTTTTTAATGAAGTCAAGTGCCTTATTAAGGTTGATAGTGGCTTTATTAGTTAATTCTTCTTTATAATCCCATTCATATCCTTTTATATGAAGCAAATATGTTTCGGGATCTTTATCATAAAGTTGATTACTCATATCAAGAATAAAAGAAGCAGAGACTGCATGCATGGAAAACTCAATTTTTGAATCTTCCGCTTCTACCCTTGTAAGACAATAGTCGTCAATATTTTCAATGGAAGCATCCACAAAGACCACCAGGTCCTTTTCAGAAATTGTCAGAGCATCTTCAATGTTTAGCTGATAATCATTTTCAAGCTCAACATTTTCTATACTTTTACTATCTAACCATTTCTTCAGTAAATCAACAAATACACTACCCAGACCATCATCCTGACGTCCGGGATTTCCATATCCATATATTAGAATCTTTGGTTGTAGTTGCACTATTTAGATTTCTTTTTATCAATAATATTATCATCAGAATCGATTAAAGAAATTTCAAGAGGCATTTTCCCCAAAGCATGTGTTGCACAACTTAAACATGGATCATAAGCTCTGATAGAGACCTCAACTGCATTCATCATTCCTTCAGTGATCTCTTTTTGACCGGTCATGTAATTTTTTGCAACATAATTCACTGATCGGTTCATCGGCTCATTATTGTTTGTTGTTGAAACAATGAGGTTTGCCATCTCAATCTGATCATTGTCGTTAATTCGATAATGATGAAATAGTGTACCTCTGGGAGCTTCGAGTAATCCAACACCTTCATTGGTTTTTGTACCTTTTGTTACCAAATCATTTCCCTGGAGGTCAGGATCATTTAGAAGATCTCTGATAATTTCGGCGGAATGGAGAATTTCAATTAACCTGGCCCAATGTGTATGCATACACATATTATTGGGTTTACCATTGGTATATGCTTTGTAAATTTCAAATTCTTTCTGAGCAAGAGGGCTTGGAATAAAATCGCAGGTATTCAATCTTGCAAGTGGTCCTACTCTGTACCAGCCATTGTCCTCACCCATCTCCTTCATAAAAGGAAACTTCATGTATGTCCATGGGCGAACTTCTTCGGCGATATAATCAAGATATCCCTGATAATCTATATCATGCAAAATCTTATTTCCTTCAAAATCTACAGATCTCAGGACACCATGATAGAAATCAAGAGCACCATCTTTCCGGACAAGGCTTAAGTGATTAGAAGGAAACTTTGCAAAATTATCGATAAAATTACTGTTTGCCTTATGATATCCTTTAAAAAAATCCACAGCTCCCTGTGCCCATTCTACCATTTTATCAGCATTCATCATATCGCCACCATTCAATAACAGGTCTCTTTCTTTAATACTCAGATTCTTATTGATACCTCCTGGTATTGCCCCTGTGCCATGAATTTTCTTACCGGCAGTTGCCTTAATAACTTCCTGTCCATATTTCCTCATCATCACTCCCTGCACAGCAAGATCTTTATGTTTTAGGGCTACGCCAATAATATTACGTATTGCAGGATCAGCGTCTATTCCAAAAAGCAAATCCGGGGAAACCAGGTGAAAAAAGTGTAATGTATGTGATTGAAACATTTGTCCGTAATGCATAAGTCTTCTCATTTTCTCACCGGTTGCTGTAAGCCCGTTACCTGTTCCTGCACCTACTATTACATCAAGTGCTTTTGCTGCTGCAAGGTGATGGCTAACAGGACAAATACCACATAAGCGCTGGACTAACACCGGGGCTTCCCAATAGGGACGTCCTTGAACAAAACGCTCAAAACCCCTGAATTCAACAATATGCAACCTTGTTTGAGTAACATTTCCTTCACTATCGAGATGAATGGTGACTTTACCATGTCCTTCAACTCTTGTTACAGGTTCTATAGTTATTTTTCGTGACATCTTAATTTTATTTTAATCAAATTTAACAATTTCGTATGGTAACTTAAGTTCATCTCCCGTGATGAGTGCTACCAGGGTCTCCCAGATCAGGTCAGCAGTTGGTGGGCAGCCAGGCAGGTAATAATCCATTTTCACTATTTCATGACAGGGATAAACTTTATCAAGAAGCATTGGAAGCTCATCATCATTTGGCAAGACTTTACGCAAATTGCCTTGCACAGTTGGTCCATCCAGATATGCTTCTGCCAAACACTCTTCAATTGGGATCCCATTTCTTAAAGCAGGCAAACCTCCCATAATTGAACATTCACCTAAGGCGATAAGAATATTACAATTCTCCCTGAAATCTTTAAGAATATGAATATTCTCACTATTACAGCAGCCACCTTCAATTATTCCAATATCACATTTTTTCGTAAAAGTC
>JAIOTT010000502.1 GCA_021106655.1 Bacteroidales bacterium | reverse complement strand
TAATCCGTAATTCATAATCCGTAATTCATGTAAACCTATTTCCCCATCCTAAAATACACCTTGCTAATATCAATCTGGGTTATAAATACACCCAGGATCACTATTAACACTCCTATTATTTTATTCATGCTGAAAATTTCTGCTAAAATAAAGTAGGAGAATATAGCTGTGAAAACCGGCATTAGATTGGAAAAAACATTTGCCCTGCTTACTCCAATTTCTCTTACAGAAATTGCATAAAAGATATATGCAAGTGAAGAGGCGAATACTGCTAATAGTAATATAGTTGAAATAAGTTCGAAATTTGGCTTGATATTAATAAAATCTCTGAATTCGAATACAAGGAATAAGGGAAGAAAATATATAACGCCAATAAAATTTTGCACTGTGATGATCTTTAGTGGGGAATACTTGATAGTAAGTTTTTTTAGGAGAATAGTATAAAATACTGCAGATGCTACTCCTATAAATAAAAACAGCACTCCTAATGGTGAGGCATTCAGACTTAAATCCCTTTTTAAAAGCATTACTAAAATACCAAAAAAAGAAACAAAGATTCCAATTATGTTATAATTTGAGAGACGTTCCCGTATACTGAAATAAGCTGCTAAAGGGGTAAATACTGGTATAGTGGCAATTATAACAGCTGCTATTGTTGAGCTTACATATTTTAATCCAAAACTTTCACCCAAAAAATAGAGGAAAGGATTTAGCAGGGATGATAACAGGAATAATTTATAATCAGCTTTGTTGATCTTCTCCCGTTTGAAAAACAGCAGACTAATCAGGAAAAGAAAAGTACATGAAATAAGCAATCTAATGAATACAGTAGTAATAGGGCCATAGTATTTAAAAACAATTTTTGTCCAAACAAAAGAAATACCCCACAACAGCATTGCTATTACTGCAAAAGAATATATTAATACGCGATTTATTTTCACTCTGCAGTTTATTTACTTATCAGTTCACTTTATCAGGATCTTCCCTTTTCGTTTAACTTGTTGGAGTGCTTCAAAGTGCGGAGTATAAGAGTAATAATGATTGAGATAATGAAGATATATATTGAGATCCGCCTGAAATCAAATTCATTATACATAAAATAATACCTGAGGTTATCAATAAAAGTATAACCAAGTACACAAGCTAAAAAACCAGAGTATTCTCTTCGTAAGACACTAATTATTGAAAAAGGTATTGTGCTTTTTTGATATTTTTTAAAAGATGGAATAAAAGCATGGACTGTAAGAGACCAATTGAGATATTTGTCACCAAATTTTCTTTCAAGAAAACGTTCCTCCGCAAACATAATCCTTTCATAATATAGCCAGTAAGCAAGTGAAACAAGCAGGAGAAAATAAATATTAAAGGTGAAGATCACAATTCCTATCCAAATAAGATAATTACCAAGATAGAGAGGATGCCTCACCATAGAATATATACCAGTTGTATTTAATGTTTCAGCAACCTGCTCCTTTGTATTCCTGCCTGATGTTCCATGCGGAGTTGTGCCAATGGAATAGGCTCTTATATAAAATCCTGTTATACTGATAATAATTGAAATTATGGTAATTACAGATACCACTACAGGATTAAAACCGGTAAAATTGGTGAAATAAACAACAGGTATAGCTAATACGAATAATATAACAGGTATTGGGCCCCTGTACCTGAATAGTTTATTGCCGCTGTTTTCAAATGAATGTATTAGTGCCATTTGGCAAATGTATTGAATTTTTTCGAAATATTGTGGACAACCTAAATGGTTAATGTATTTGAATGGACTATCAAATTATTCTTTGTGCAACTCTGTACTTCTTTGTGAAATTTTGTGTAATAGCTTCTTAGGCTATATAACAGAGAATCACAGAGAATACACGGAGAACCACAGAGAATTTAAAATATACTTTTCCCATTTGAAGCTTGATCGAAAATTGAAATTCAACCAAAAGTTAATCTCTCAATTTTTATTAATTTAGCAGTTACCCTGCCAGGGTTGTCACATCAGAAAAAAAAAGTAGTCATAGAAATAAAACAGACTCCGCTTTGGATAAAAAAGTTGCAGATATTCATCAGGATTTAATTGATGCATGTAAAGCTAACAGCTGTAAAGCACAGTGTGAAATTTATAAATTATACTATAAGGCAATGTATAATACATCCATAAGAATATTAAATAATGCTGCTGACGCTGAAGATGTTATGCAGGAATCATTCCTGGATGCATTTCGGAAGATTGACCAGTATAGCGGGAGCGGCAGTTTTGGTGGATGGCTGAAAAGGATAGTTGTCAATAATTCGCTGGATGCTGTTAAGAAACAAAAAGAGAGTAGCTATATTGATGATCATGAAGTTGAAGTCGCGGAAAAAGCTGAAGAAATATTTTATGATGAAGAGATCTTTAGCTCAGCGGAAAAGATTAAAAGTGCTGTAAAAATGCTGCCTGATGAGTATAGAACCGTTATTTCATTATTTCTGTTCGAAGGCTATGACCATGAGGAGATCAGCTCAATATTGAAAATTTCAAATGCAAGCTCCAGAACAAGATACTCAAGAGCGAAAAGTAAACTTGTGCAAATATTAAATAGAAATTAGAAACAAGTGGCAGTAGCAGTGACAGTAGATAGAACCAGAGGCCAGAAACTAGAATTGGACATTAGAAATTAGAGCAATTAGAGTAATTAGAAATTAATATATATATGTCAGATTTAGAAAAAATTATCAGCAATAACAGGGATGTTTTTGACTCAGATGAACCGGCTGATGGTCATTTTGAAAGATTTAATAAGAAATTATCAAATCTTCATAAGGAACATGAATCCAAGGAAACAAAAGTAATACCCATGATAAACTGGCACTGGTTGAAAGTTGCTGCAGCGGTGGTAATACTTATTGGTTTTGGATTTGTGTTTTTTAATAATGTGTTTGAGAAGAATGCAAATATGGCATCAGCACAGGAGACAGGAATTATTTTATCGCCGGAATTGACTGAAGTCGAAATTTATTATACTTCACTTTCTGATAAACGATTTGACCTTATCGATAAACTTGTTCCGGATAGTATGGAAGGTGCGAAAATAAAAGAAATGGTTGATATGGAACTAAGTGAATTAAATGAGAATTATGGAGAATTGCTTGAGGAGTATAAAAACAATCCGGATGATGACAGAATTATAGATGCCATAATTAATAATTATAGAATACAAGCTGAGATCCTGGATAATATAATAATAAAACTTAATGAATTAAAAAATCAGAAAAATGACACCAAAGAAATTAAAAGCATCAATTTATAAGGTTTTACTAAGTATAACCTTATTACAGTTAATAGTATTTACAGCCTATAGCACACCTGCTGAGGAATTTAGTAAGAAAATCAAAAAAGAGTTTGAAATTAACAGCGATGCACTTTTGCGGCTGAATAGCAAGTATGGAAAAATAGATTGTAAAAACTGGGACAAAAATATTATCTCCATTGAAGTTACTATTGAGGTAGAAGCTGCGAGTAAAGAAAAAGCTGATGAGATTTTTGAGAAAATCAATATTGATGTTAAAGGAACAGAATCAATTGTTGAGGCAACAACAGTTTTTAATAAATCAGTATTTAGTTTAATTAAGAATAAGAAAAGTAAACTTAAAGTTAACTATGAGATCTTTTTCCCTAAAACAATCAGCCTGGATATATTGCATAAATATGGTGAATTATTTGTAGCCGATGTTAATGGGAAAGCAAAGCTTGAATTAAGCTATGGTACAATAAATGTAAATGAAATAAGCGCTAATAACAATAGTCTGCAGATTGCATATTGTAAGGGTTCCATTGGCGAATTTGGAGGAGGCAATATTAATATCAAATATTCTACATTACACCTGGATGAATGTTTGGATGCGAATATTAATTCAAAATACTCAACTCTGTTAATTGATGAAGCTGACTATCTTATTTTTGATTCAGGTTATGACCAAATTAAAATTGATGAGATCAAAAAATTAAATGTTAAATCTCAGTTTTCAGGATTTGAAATTGATGAACTTGAAAAAAGACTGGAGATTGATATTGCATATGGCAGTTTTGGGATTGATGAGATTTCTGCAGACTTTGAGGAGATCACTATTAAAAACTCATATGCAAATGTTAGACTTGGTATCAATGAGGATGCAAGTTATTTCTTATATGCTGAATTAAAATATGGTAGCCTCAAATTCACGGAAAACAATGAATACCTTAGCAAGCAGATTGTGTCATCTACTTCAAGCCTATACGAAGGTAGAATAGGAAAAGATAAGAATACCACTTCAAAGGTGACAATTAATAGCAAGCATGCGAAAGTATCGATAGGAAACTAGCTAATGAAATTTATATAATAATCTAAAAAATATTACCATGAAGAAAGGAATTAATTTAGTTACACTTTTAAAAGTATTTATAATAATGATTTTTGTTCTTTCCAGCGCAGATGGGTTCACTGCTAATAAGAAAAAAAATCGAAACCAGAACAACACACAAGAGCGTGAAGTTATGCAATTTAATGCAATAGCATCAAGCTCGAGTGTGGATGTATTTATCACACAGGGAAGCTCTGAAAGTGTTAAGGTTGTTGCTGATGAAAAGGTAATTAATAAAATTATTACCGAAGTCCGTGAATCTGTCCTTTACATTTACACAGAAAACCTAAAATTTACTACGGATAAAATGGCTGTTTATGTTACTTTAAAGGAACTTAAGAGTTTAAAAATTACAGGATCAGGGGATGTGAGTTCAGAAAATATCATAAAGGCTAAAGACCTAAAGTTTGCGGTTACGGGATCCGGAGATATGAAGATTGATCTGAATGCAAATAATGTGGATGGTCAGGTAACTGGTTCAGGTGATGTGAAACTGAGTGGCATTACAGGTGTTTTGAAAATTCGTCTTAGTGGTTCCGGAGATTTAAATGGAGCCGCTCTTGATCTTGATCAATGTGAAATTAGTTTGAGTGGATCCGGTGATATCAGATTAAGCGGTATGTGTAAAGAATTAAATATGACAGGAAGCAGTTCCGGTGATGTTTCTGCATCAAAGCTAGATACAAAAGTATGTAGGATAACCAAAACCGGATCAGGAGATGTTAGTGTTTTGGTAAGAGGCGATCTGTATGTGAAGTCAACCGGATCAGGAGATGTTTATTATAAAGGCGACCCAAGCGTCAATGCTGTCAATAGTGGATCCGGAAATGTAAGACGGTATTAAAGAGACGAAGTGACTGAGAGATTATGAGATATGAGATTGAGAGATGAGTGGCAGTTGCAGTCAGTAGTAATCCTGCAACCTTAACTGTCATACTGAGCGAAGTCGAAGTATCCAAACTTCTTTATTGTATATTTGTATAATTAAATAGATGGATTATGAAAAAAAATATTTACAGTCGGATTGTTTTATTTGCTTTAGTAACTGTCATTCTGGGTAGCCTGATATCTGCCTGTGGTGAAATAGTTAAAGGAAATGGTAATGTATTAACAGAGGATCGCAGCATATCATCCTTTGATGGTTTAAGGATAGGTGGAAATTTTGAAATATTTCTCGAGCAGGGAAGTGTTGAAAGTCTTAGGATTGAGGCTGATGAAAACCTGATGGGTTTGATTAAAACTGAAGTGAGATCAGGAAAATTAATTATTCATATTGAAGAAAATGTTATCCGTGCTGAGTCTATGAAAGCCTATATTACTTATGTCAATATCGAAGATATAGATATCAGCGGAGCTTGTGATCTAATAGGTATTGGCATGCTGAATTTTGATGATATTGAGATCGAAGCAAGTGGAGCCACTGAAATTGATTTGAATCTACACGCTGATTATCTTGAGCTTGATCTAAGCGGAAGCAGCGAAGTTGACCTTGAGGGAGATGCCACTGAAATGTCGCTTGAAATTTCAGGTGCAGGAGAATTATTTGCCGAGGACTTTATTCTTCAAACATGTGATATTTCTATTAGTGGCGCTGGTTCAGCCGTAATTAATGTAAGCGACAATCTGGATATTGATATTTCAGGCGCAGCTACTGTCAGGTATAAAGGCCAGCCCAAAGTAAGCCAGAGAGTATCCGGTGCCGCAAAAATTCGTAACATTGATTAATGATTTTTTGACTTTTTAATAGGTTTAACCTCAAAGTTTTTTGTATATTTAGAAATTATTTTAAAACTGTAATTTGTAAATATTAAACTTATTAATTATGAAGTTAAAAGCCTACTTATTGCCATTCCTGTTTGTTGTCTTTTTCTCTTTTGCAAATGCTCAGATAATAGAATTGACCTTTACCGGGAAATCCGATACATATCACGTAGCTGTGGATAGTATATTAGTTGAAAATATTACACAGGGTGGAGATACTATGCTATATTTTCCTGATACAGTTATTATGTTGGGTACTGTTGGAATAGAGGATAATGATGGTATTGAAAAACCTAAGTTCGGGATTTTAGAGAACTATCCTAATCCGTTTAAGAATCAAACTCTTATCCATCTTAATGTGCCTGAAACAGGTGATGTTGACATTTTTATTTATAATATTCTTGGTAAAGTAGTTGCCACATTTTCTCATTATTTAAGTCAGGGTATTCACTCATTTACTTTTAGTTCTGGAAGCGAAAGTATGTTTTTCCTTACAGCAATTTATAAGTCTGAGGTAAAAACCCATAGAATGATAGGAGTGAATGGAGACAATAATAGACAAAGTGTTTTTCGATATAACGGTATTTTGTCGGATATACCTGTGAAAAATTCTTTTTCATCTATAAAAGGTGTTCCATATAATCCGGGTGATCAGTTTCGTTTTGTCGGATTTGCCTATGCCGGCAAAGACACCATTATTGATGCGCCTATAACGAACCAGGATTATGAGTTTGAGTTTGATAATGGTATACCTTGCCCGGGCATTCCAACTTTTACTTATGGAGGCCAGACATATAATACTGTACAAATTGGCACTCATTGCTGGATGCTGGAGAACCTGAATATTGGAACTCGAATAGATGGTGCTATTAGCCAGACTAATAATGGTGTTATTGAGAAATATTGTTATAATGATGATACATTAAATTGTGATATATATGGTGGTTTGTATATGTGGGATGAGATAATGGATTATCAATCAATTGAAGATGTTCAGGGGATATGTCCTTCAGGTTGGCACATCCCTGCAGATACATCATGGACAATATTAATAGATTATCTTGGTGGTAATGTAATTGCCGGAGGCAAGATGAAGGAATATGGTTTCTTACATTGGAATACTCCCAATTCTGGTGCCTCAAATTCAAGCGGTTTTACGGCTCTACCTGCCGGTTATGCAAGTTCAAGTGGTGTGTTTTATGAAATGGGTATTGTAACTTTCATCTGGTCATCTACTGAGTATAGTGGTTTGAAGGCATGGGATCGTCAACTGAGCTATAATAATAGCATGGCCAATGCAAGTGCCGATGACAAAGGATATGGCTTTTCTGTCCGTTGCTTACAAGATACCTGTTCACCTCTTCCCACTCAGGCAAATGCAGGCCCTGATTCTTTAAACATTGGCTCAGAGTCGATTGCCCTAATGGGTAATATTGTCATTAATGGACAAGGTTTATGGAGTGTTTTTAGCGGAACAGGAAGTCATTTTGCTGATTCGACAAATCCAACAACTTTATTTTTTGGCTTACCGAACAACATCTATAATCTTGTTTGGACAATCAGTAATGCTTGTGGAAGTTCATCTGATACAGTTCAGATAGGATTTGGTTGTTTCCTGCAACCTAATCAGGCTGATGCTGGCCCTGATCAAAATAATGTATGTTCGCCGGTAATCCTGTCAGCTAATATACCAATGCCAGGGAATGGTACATGGAGCATTTTGAGTGGGAGCGGAGGAAGTTTCTCAGATATTAATAATCCTTTTTCGGAATTCAGTGGCATTCAGGATTCATCATATCTGCTGCAATGGACCATCTCAACAATCTGCTCAAGCACAAGTGATGTTGTAAGCATTAGTTTCATGCCTCCACCAACACAATCAAATGCAGGCCCTGATTCTTTAAAAATTGTCGCAAACTCGATTGCCCTAATGGGTAATATTGCCATCAATGGACAAGGTTTATGGAGTGTCTTTAGTGGAACAGGAGGTAGTTTTGCAGATGCAACAAACCCTACAACTACATTCTATGGTTTGCTGGGTAATACCTATGATCTTGTATGGACAATAAGTAATAGTTGCGGAAGCTCATCGGATAATGTTATTATTAGCTTTGCTACACCATTTGTCTGTGGAGACACACTAGTTGATATCCGTGACTGGAAGAACTATAACACTGTACAAATTGGAACACAATGCTGGATGGCGGAAAACCTTACATATTTGCCATCTGTAAGTCCGGAAAGTGCAGGATCAGAAACTTTGCCTTATTACTACGTATTTGACTATCAGGGAACAAGTGTTTCTGCAGCCAAAGCAACGAGTAATTACCAAACTTACGGAGTATTGTATAACTGGCCTGCTGCCATGGCAGGAGAGGCTGGCAGTAACAGTGTTCCTAGCGGTGTTCAGGGTGTATGCCCGGCAGGCTGGCATTTGCCATCAGATGCAGAATGGACTGTATTAACTGATCTTTTGGGCGGATTAAATGTTGCAGGTGGAAAAATGAAAGAAACAGGCACAACACACTGGTATTCGCCAAATACAGGAGCCACTAACAGCAGTGGTTTTACTGCTTTGCCCGGAGGCGCGCGCGAAAGCCTTGGCGCGTTTTGGAATTTGCGTGCCATCACGAGCATTTGGTCTTCTACGGACTACAGTAGTTCGAACGCGTTGTACAGGCGCCTTTACTACGATGCTGCCAATGTGGACAGTTACGGTTGGACCAAGGAGTCCGGATTCTCAGTGCGGTGCATTGAGAACTGTTTCCAGGCAAATGCAGGCCCTGATTCCTTAAATATTGCAGGAGACTCGATTGCATTGATGGGAAATACTCCTGTGATTGGCCAGGGTGTGTGGACAGTTATTAATGGAACAGGTGGTGTTTTTGCTGATTCAACAAACCCAACAACTTTATTTTATGGTTTGTCTGGAATGACGTATAATTTGGCTTGGACAATAAGTAATAATTGTGGAGGCTCATCGGATAATGTTATTATTAGCTTTGCTGCACCACTATTTGTTTGTGGAGATACACTACTTGATTTCCGTGACTGGAAGAGCTACAACACTGTACAAATTGGAACACAATGCTGGATGGCAGAAAATCTTAATATTGGTACAATGATAATCGGAAGCCAATACCAGCATGACAATGGCATATTTGAAAAATATTGCTATGATAATGATGCTGCCAATTGTATCACTTATGGCGGTCTTTATCAATGGGATGAAATGATGCAATATGTGACAACACCGGGTGTTCAAGGTATTTGTCCTGCCGGATGGCATATCCCAACAGATGATGAATGGAAACTATTAGAAGGCACAGTTGATAGTCAGTATGGTCCTGGCGATCCGGAATGGGATATATCTGGTGTATATCGCGGTTATGATGCAGGCCAAAACTTGAAATCCACAAGCGGATGGAATTCTGGTGGCAATGGTACTGATTTGTATGGCTTTTCTGCTTTGCCCGGTGGTGATCGTTATGGAGGTGGTGTATTCCACTACATTGGCACCGCTGGCCTTTTTTGGACTTCTACAGAGAATGGTGGTGGCAACTCATGGGGCAGGGAAATGAGTTATAATTATTCAGGAATTGGCAGGGGCGATTTCTGGGATGGATTTGGCTTTTCAGTCCGCTGTCTCAGCGAATGCTTACCTCAGCCAACACAATCAAATGCAGGCCTTGATTCCTTAGGCATTGTTGGAGATTCTATTGCTCTAATGGGCAACACTCCTGTTATCGGCCAGGGTTTATGGACTATTTTTAGCGGAACAGGTGGGAGTTTTGCTGATACTACTAACCCAACAACTATGTTTTATGGTATGCCTGCTATGTCATATAATTTGGTCTGGACAATAAGCAATAGTTGTGGAAGCTCTTCGGATACTGTTGTAATAAGTTTTGCAGCAGCAGCAGCATTTGTTTGTGGAGATCCATTAATTGATAT
>JAIOTT010000197.1 GCA_021106655.1 Bacteroidales bacterium | reverse complement strand
TTACAAATGAACTACCAGGAACAAGTATAAAAATGTGATTGCCTGGATAAAATTAGCTTAACCGATTAATGCCACAATTTTACTAGGCTTTGCTTTCTATATTAAAAATTTCTGTTACTAATAATCTACTATGGAACAAGAAAAAAAATTGTGAATTACCCGACTAATTTTAGTTTTGTGACAAACACATTTACTTTGCAAGTGCTAAAAGTTTCAATGAAAAATGAACATCAAATAAACAACAGAACTTTCATTTTACTCATATATATCGTGCTTGCAACTAACAACTGGGTATGCGTATTTTGTTTATATTAATTATGGATAGATCTCCATAGCTCCTTCAAAACTCAGTTCCGGATCTTCTGTTTCCTCAATTCTTTCATAACCGACTTTCGCTAACCAAACTTTGAATGGGTCTGCTTTGGGTGATGGTATTGATTGGATTAGTCTTAGAAGTTGTTCTGTGTCAGCAACATCTGTTTTGTAATATTTTCCATCTGAAGATTGCATTTTCAGTTGGTTACAATTTGTAACCAGCTGACTTCCTTCCTTTGAAAGTCGGTGTTTTAGAACTTCCCAGTAATTCCTGGGATTAGGGCTTTCTGTAAGAATTCCTACGATGTCGACTATTGAAAAATACCATTGTTCTTGCTGATCATCCCAATGAACACGTACTTTCCTGTCATTAAACAATTTTATCGCTTTTTCCCTTTTCATTCTCCTCTATCGCTTTTGATGTACTCTAAAGCTAATATAATCTATACTTTCTGAAAATATTAATCAAAAATTTATTATTAATTAATAACACTATACAAAAATATTGAAAATTTCTTAATATCTCAATATCGTAATGATAAACTTTCAACAGGACTCTTGATATTTGAAAGGTCTTTTGTTGAAACATGGGTGTAGATCTCAGTTGTCTTTAGTGAATTATGGCCTAAAAGGACTTGTATGGTTCTTAAATCTGTTCCGTTCTCAAGCAAATGTGTTGCAAAGGAGTGCCGGAGTGTATGTATTGTTGCCTCCTTACGGATACCTGCCCTTTCCAATGATTTCTTTAAAATATTCTGTACACTCGTCGGACTATATTGACCTCCCGTTTGTCCTTCAAATATGTATTCTTCCGGTTCGTACTCTAAATAGTATTTTCTCAATAACTTAAGTGTAGTCACAGATAAAATCGTGGTTCTGTCTTTCATGCCTTTTGCTCCCCTTACATCAATGAGATACCTGTCGCTCTGAATATCAGCAAGTTTTAAGTCTATTAATTCTGACAGACGTAATCCGGCAGAATATATAGTTGTTAGTATTGCCTTGTGTTTTAAATTAAAAGTATTATTTATTATCTTTTCTATCTCCTCTTTACTAAGAACGAAAGGTAGTTTCCTCTCCTTGCGCGGACGGTCAATATAATAAAACCGGTGTGGCAGGTTCTGAACCACCTCATAATAAAACTTAATTGCATTGATCGCCTGGTTCTGGTATGAGATTGAATAACCCTTAGAAAGCAAATGCAATAAATACTTCTTAATATCATTTTCGTTTATCTCGAGCAATTCCATATTTAAATAATAGTTAATGAAGCCCTCAAACATCGATATATAGGTTTTTGCTGTATTTGGCCTGTATCTCATTAATTCAAGCTTCTCGATAAAATCATCCGGACATCGCCTTTCCCTTCCACACTTCCTGAATTTATAATATGAGTAATCAGGCTTGTCCAATGCTGTGTTGATAGGCTTATTATTATAAAAATATTTGCAGTTTACCCAGGCAATACCTCTAAAAGTCTCAAAAATCTGATCAAGGTTACCTTTTGTGTTTTTAACATACAAAGTATTAAACTCTTTGCTCCATGTCAGGCCATTTAAAGTTTTTGCTAATTTTTGAATTACAGGGTCAGCCTTAAATTCAATGCCAATATTTTTATTTCCATTAATAAGAACATGACGTAACGTAATGGATTTGAAGTTTTTTTTCATAAAATGATAAAATAGATTTTTGGCAAAATAAGTACAAAACGAACAATGTCCTAATGTAGCAGTTTATTTATACGAATAATGTACGCATCAATAATCATATAATTAGAAGTATGATAATCGGGTAATTAGATGTTTAATAATCGTGTAGTTAGAAGCTTAATAGTCGTTTAACAAAACATATAGGAAAATGGAAATAAAATATTGTATGAAGTGTAATGTTCCAATTGAAGGAAGAAGTGATAAGAAATTTTGTTCGCATTATTGCAAAACAGAATTCCATAATAAAAAAAATCATGAAAATGATAAGAAATTTAAAGAAATTGATCGACAACTCAAAAAAAACAGAAGTATTCTTAAAAGACTAAATCCTGCTGAAAAAAATACCGTTGCAAAAGAAATGCTTGTAGAATCAGGTTTTAACTTTAAATATTTTACCCACTACTATAAAACAGAAAACTCAAAAGTTTACTTTTTTTGCTATGAATTTGGGTACCGTGACCTAAAGAAAGATGGTAAGTACTGTTTGGTTAAGCAAGAAACATGATTCAAATATTCTATTAATCTCTTTTTATGAGCAACTTTAATGCAAATAAGAAAGGGTTTCAAGCTTGCATTGTCTCCAAAAGAAAAAAGCCAACCCTACGGGATGGCTTGATTTGTCTAGTGGGCGATATAAGATTCGAACTTATGACCCCCTGCTTGTAAGGCAGGTGCTCTGAACCAGCTGAGCTAATCGCCCTCAAAAAGAGGTGCAAAGATATATGCTTTTTTTCTTTTAACAATAATTTTTTTGATTTTTTCGCAAGTTTTTTATCCTCGCTTTTTGAAAGCAACAGTAGCAGTGACAGTTGCCAGTTCACAGTAGGTAGTCCGCTGTAAGTAGATGATAAAGATTTTAAGATACAAAAATGCAATTGAACAATTGAAAAACTCGATAAAAACACTAAATTTGTAAGCAATAAAGCACTGTATATTGAGAACGCAAAAAATCCTGATAAGGACATTATTTATATTTCTTTCCCTCACTTTCATCTCCTGTAGTACCACCAAACTACTAAAGGAGAATGAAAACCTGCTTGTGAAAAATTCTGTTACGATTGATAAAAAAAATAGCATCACAACTGATGAACTGAATGGGTACATACAGCAGAGACCAAATAAGAAATTTCTTGGAGTATTTCGGTTCAACACATGGCTCTACTTAAAAACAGAAAAGGGTAAAGAAAGCGGTTTTAATAAGTGGATAAACAAAGTTGTTGGCAAAAATCCAGTGATACTGGATACTAATATTGCTAATAACTCAGCTGAGCAAATTAAAATGTATCTGAATAATAAAGGGTATTTTCATTCTGAAGTTTATAAAAGTGTTGATATTCGCCGAAAGAAAGCAAAAGTGATTTATTTTGTTAATCTGTTTGAGCCATATAAAATCAAAAAGATCAGCTATCAGGTCGACGACAGAAAATTATTGCATCTACTGGATGAAGGTAAAAAAAAGTCATTAATAGAAATTGGCAATATTTATGATGCTTACACTCTTGATGATGAAAGGACCAGGATCACCAAATTCTTTAAAAATGAAGGCTATTACTATTTTACAAAGGAATATATCACATATGAAGTTGATAGTGCATTTAAAAATCATCAACTAGATATTGAGCTTGAAATAAAAAATGTCAGGATCTCTTCAGACGAAAATGAAGGAGAGTATACGGAAAGGGAGCATAGGAGATATTATTTTGATAAGTTTTTTATTTTTCCTGATTATAAAACTCTTCATCAGGATTCACTTGTTACGGATACTATATTTTTCCAGCCAAAACTTAATGAAAAATTTTTGAATAGCGAACCATATAATTTTATTTGCCATGATAAATTGAGGATCAAACCTCAGGTTATCACACGCTCAGTTTTTATTAATTCTGATAATTATTATAATTTAAAAGATGTTGACGAAACGTACAAAGGGCTTTCTGAACTTCGCCTGTATAAATTTGTCAATATTCAATTTCAGTCCAGAGAGGGAGATTCTTTGTTGAATAAGAAAAAAGATGGAATATTAGATACATACATTCAGTTACGCAGGTTTCCGGTACAATCGTATTCTATAGAAGCTGAGGGGACTAACTCAGCCGGAGATCCTGGTCTGGCTGCAAATTTTATCTATCAAAACAAGAATATTTTTCAGGGAGCCGAAATTTTTAACCTGAAGCTGAGAGGTGCAGCAGAAATGCAGAGCAGGTTCGGCGAAAGTTCAGAAACATCCTTCTTGTTTTTTAATACCTTTGAAACGGGAATAGAAGCCAGCCTTTATATTCCAAAATTCCTGATCCCTGTTAAGCCTGAAAGGTTTTCAAAATATTTCCAGCCAAAAACCAATTTAAATATCGGTTATAACTATCAAAACAGACCTGATTACAGAAGGCATATTACAAATGTATCTTTCGGTTACGACTGGAAGGAATCAGAAACTAAAAGACATATTTTATTCCCAGCGGAAATCAACCTTGTAAAAATATTTCCTGATACAGCTTCAGATTTTTGGTACAACGTTGAAAATTCCAAGGATCAACGTCTTAAAAATCAATATACTGATCATTTAATACCTGGACTTAAATACAGTTTTATTTTTAATAACCAAAGAACAACAAGAACAGGGCATTTTATATACTTTAATCCAATCTTTGAATCAGCCGGTAATTTAATTAAGTTAATCGACAATATTGTTGGCGCTCCTAAAACTGAAGATGGATATCATACTTTGTTTAATATTCAATATGCACAATATGTCCGCCTGAACTTTGATTTTCGGTATTACAGGGTTTTAATCCATGATCAGACAATGGTGTACAGACTGTATGCAGGAGCCGGTATCCCCTATGGTAATTCTACTGTATTGCCATTCGAAAAAGTGTTTTACGCAGGCGGAGCTAATGGAATGAGAGGGTGGGAAATAAGGTCTCTGGGCCCAGGAGCATATAAGGACACATCTTCCGTTGAGTTTGAGAAGAATGGTGACATTCAGATTGAAGCAAATATCGAATACAGATTCCCAATCTATAAGATATTCAAAGGGGCAATATTTACTGATGTTGGAAATATCTGGCTTAATAAAAAGAGTGATGAATTGCCCGGGGGTGAATTTATTTTTAATAAGTTCATTACACAAATGGCAATTGATGCAGGGTTAGGACTCCGTCTGGATTTCAGCTTTTTTATCTTCAGGATCGATGCTGCAATACAAGTAGGCGATCCGTCAAAGAAAGATAATAAATATTGGGTAAATCTTGGAAAACTAAGTTTGCCGGATGTGCTGTGGAACTTTGGGATAGGCTACCCTTTCTAAATGTTGCGGGTCACGAGTTGCGAGTTACGGGTTAAAGAATTTGCAACACGCAACACGCAACCCGAAACTCATAACAATGTAACATATGTTCAAAAATGCATCACACACAAATACAAGCCCTACTACTTAAGAAATTCCCCTACGACCCTACATCAGGGCAAAGGGAGCTTGTAGTACGGCTATCAGTTTTTCTTGTAAATCCTGATAAGAATTCCAGA
>JAIOTT010000441.1 GCA_021106655.1 Bacteroidales bacterium | reverse complement strand
AGTTCCGCCATCCCTATCCTGACAAAAAACTGCTGCCACTTTTCCTTTTTCATGAACAGATATATCAAATTTATAGATACCTTTAATATTATTTTCTGTTGTAAATATATACAGAGACCCTTCAGGAGCTTGCATGGCCTGATCCAGTTCCTTTATTGCAGTTTCAATAATTACATTTTTTGAATCGATCAGTACTTTTTTTTGTTTCTGTCCGAAGCTTGCAATAGAAACAAAGATAAGCCATAGTAAAACACTTTTATTCATAGTCTTAGTTTTCTGATTCCATATTCCATATAATAAGTCTGTTTCCCATAGTCATAAGGATATTTTTATTATCAGGGAGAAAGACAAAAGTCGTCCGTGAATCACTAATAATATAATCTCCATCATTTTTTTCCAGCAATCTCCAGGATTGTTTATAACGGTATTTCATTTTAGCTGTTTCAGCATCATAAATATGCAGTTCTAAAAACGGATATCCTTGTGATACCAGACCAAATAATTTTCCATCATCGCTCAGTTTAAAATCGGGTTCATATGTTGCACTGGATGTATAGCCTTTTCTGGAAGCCTCTCCTGTAATACCATCAATTGTACTAATATAAGTTTGCCGTACATTGCCTGTTGCCTGTGCATTGGTATGTGGTATTTGCAAACAAAACAATGTTTTACCATCATCAGAGTAATCGAGTTTATAAAAAATGTCGTAAAACTCATTTACATTGAACTTCTTATCAAACGTATTTGCATCATAAACAGTAATTTCCTGTTTGTATTTGGCTGCTGCTTTACGAGCTTTTTTATCTTTCTGATATCTGGGAACTCTTGCCAGGGCTTCTTCAGTAACACGATGAGAAACAGCTAACATACTCCCATCCGGACTGATTGCTAACCCATTAGAAGCTTTTTTAACACCAAATGATTTCTCCTTTTTACCACTTTCCAGATTCCAGAAACTTACTTCATCAGCTGTTAAAGCAATTGCGTATTGTTCATCTGGTGTAATGCATACAGCATGGTAAGGATCTAATCGTTTCACAGTCTTACCACTTTCAGCATCTATTATATCAAAGGCAACTTCTTTGTCTTTGTTTGGAGCCCAGTCCACAAATTTTAACTGTTGAATTAAAATATATTTTCCATTCTTTGAATATTTAACAGCAGCTCCAGCAAACCAATTTCCAACATTAAAAGTATTTACTACCTCTCTGTTTGCCCAATCATAAATATAAAGTGGGAATTCCTTATTACCACTAATTGCAACATATTTTCCATCAGGAGACATATCCATACCAACATATAGATGTTTTATGTCGCTGTCAATTTTAATTCTCTCAAAATCTTCATTGATGTTTTGAGAGTATGCCTGTAAAATGCAAAGCAGCAAACAGAGGTGGAACAATAATATTCTTCTCATAAATTTTTTAATAATTTGAGTGAAGACACAAATTTATATAGTTCCGTATTTGTTATTTAGCCCATGCTAAAATAATAAATTTTCTGTACAACTTCATTTTTTAAAAGATTTTTTTTCGTGTTGATAGGTTTATACTGAAATGCCGATTCAGTACAAATAAAGAATATCATTAGAATCCTTAAGTTATTCAAAGGATTCTAAAATTAAATTAAAAGTAGCTTGACCCATCCCAACAATGAGTACATAATCTTTCTTTTGGAAGGCCAATAGCCTCAACCAGGTCATCCAGGTGTTGATATTTAAGAGAACTAACACCAATTCTCTCCCTGATTTTTTCGATCATGGCATAATATCTGTCAGTCCCGGGGGTTGCATATTCATCAAGATGCTTGTCTTCTACACCCTCAAGCTCTTTTATTGCTTTTCGGCCGGCAAGGTCAAGGGTTGAACGTGATCTGGAGAAATTAAGATATTCGCAAGGATAAATAAGTGTTGGGCAGGCAGGGCGGACATGGACTTCTTTTGCACCATATTCAAATAATATCTTGACATTATCTTTAAATTGTGTTCCTCTTACAATAGAATCATCACAAAAAACTATCTTCTTTCCATTTATTAATGATTTAACAGGAATAAGTTTCATTTTTGCCACCAAGTCTCTCATTTCCTGATTTTGAGGCATGAAACTCCTTGGCCAGGTGGGAGTATATTTAACATAGGCTCTCTTATAAGGTATTTGCTTTTCATTTGAATATCCTATAGCATGTGCAATCCCGGAGTCAGGAATACCTGAAACAAAATCAATATCAATGTCATCCTTTTTTGCAAGAGCTGCACCACAACGGTATCTGCAATCTTCCACATTAATATTTTCATAACAGGAACTAGGATAGCCATAATAAACCCATAAAAATGCACAAATCTGCATTTTATCATTAGGTTTCTTTCGTTGTTCATAACCATCTGCAGAAATAAAAACAATCTCACCGGGACCAATATCTCTTTCTAACTCAAAGTCCAGATTTGAGAATGAGCTTGATTCAGAACTCACAGCATATGCACCATCTTTTTTACCAAGTAAAACAGGCGTTCTTCCTAGTTTATCCCTGGCTGCATACATTCCTTCTTTCGTAAGTATCAGCATTGAGCAGGAACCCTTTACTTTTTCGTAAACATTCTCAATTCCTCTTTCAAATGATTCTTCTTCATCAATCAACATGGCTATAAGTTCAGAGGGATTAGTTTCTCCAGAACTTGTTTCTGAAAAATGTCTGCCTGGTTTTAACGCCCGTTGAGTAAGATTTTCAATATTGGTAATTTTACTAACAGTTACTATTGCAAATTCACCAAGGCGGGAGTTGATAAGTATAGGCTGAGCCTCAGTATCACTAATAACTCCTATGCCACTGTTACCATGAAATTCATTCAGGCTTGATTCAAATTTTGTCCTGAAATATGATCTCTCAAGGTTATGGATTGACCTTTTAAATTCCTTTGAATTTAAAACTGCCATACCTCCCCTTTTTGTGCCAAGGTGTGAATTATAATCTGTTCCGTAAAATAGATCGCTTACACAATCTGATTTTGAAATTGTTCCGAAAAAGCCGCCCATTTGCTTTGTTTATTAGGTTATTACTGTAAATTTGAAAAGTAGCAGTGGCAGTTGCAGGTGGCAGTATATTCTTAAGCTCTGAATATTTGATGCTACTTTTGGTAGGCTAAGCTAATACTTTTCGTATTAGAAATATCAATTGTTGAGAAATTGTTAATGAAAAATCATAAGAGAGGATTAAACTAATCTTGACTTGATATCTTCAAGTGCGGAATCTGTTCCGAAGATATTAACCACATCTCCGGTTCTAAAATAGCTGTCACCATGAGGAATAAACATTTCTGTGCCTCTTTTTATAAGAATTATAAAGCCGTCTTTATGAAGAGGGATCTCTTTAATTAATACACCTGTAATGTTTTTATTTGTAACAACTATTTCTTCTACTGAATAACATTCAAAAGTTTCAACCAACGCGTGATAAGTCGTAGGCCTAAGTATTAAACTTTCAATTGTTGTAGCCATAATTCTGATTGTATCGAGAGTTTCAACCTCAAGACTTTTCAGAGCCAGAATAATCCTTGGATCGCTTGCTTTAGAAATTATTTTTTCATGTCCATGCTCCTCTCTGAGAGTTTTACAAACTTTGAGGTTCCAGCTGTCATCACCTGTTAAGACAACCACATAATTATTTGGTGTAAGTTTAAGTTTTTCATATAACTCAACTTTTGTTCCATCGCCAATTATTGTATTTAATCCTTTGGAACTCATTTCACTATGTCGCTCATGATGTTATTCGACCAAAATGGCTGCTTTGACATGCATTGTCATTCTTCTTGCCAAAAGTACACCGGAGCTACTATAACCATTTATTATGGTTTTATTTGTGTCAACCTGATGT
>JAIOTT010000192.1 GCA_021106655.1 Bacteroidales bacterium | reverse complement strand
TACTGAATGACGTTTATGAAGTCATCAAAATTGAGCAACGAAATGAAAATAAGGAGAATCTTGATCTAATTCTGAAAATTCCTCCGGAAAAGAGTGATTTGATCATCAAAACTGATCCGTCAAAACTCAATCAAATACTAACTAACCTTCTGAAAAATGCACTTAAGTTTACAAATAAAGGCCATGTGCGTTATGGTTATTCCATAGAAACTGCCAGTAAGCCTGATTCTACTGAGCAAGGCCGAAGTAGCGAACTGAAATTTTTTATTGAAGATACAGGCATCGGTATCCCTGAAGACAAGCAAAAAATTATTTTTGATATTTTCAGGCAGGTTGAAGATACACATACAAGAAATTATGGAGGTACTGGAATAGGCTTGTCCATCTCTAAAAAACTTACCAAACTTTTAGGTGGCAAGATCTGGCTTGAATCAGAAAAAGGAAAAGGCACCACTTTTTATTTTACAATACCTTTCGAAGCGCATGAAATTGCTGATAAAACAAATGATATAGAAACAGATAAAGAAGCAGAAACAGAAAAGAAAAACAAGCTAAAAAAGAAATTGGTTTTGATTGTTGAGGATGTTGAAGCGAGTTTCGAATATTTGAAAGTTGTGCTTGAGAAATCAGGAATTAATACACTCTGGGCTAAAAACGGTAAAACGGCTATAAAATATTGTAATGAAAACCACGACATTGATTTAGTTCTTATGGATGTCAACATGCCGTTTATGAATGGCTATGAAGCAACCAAGAAAATAAAAAAGTTTCTCCCTGATCTTCCAATCATTGCCCAAACGGCTTATGCTATTGCAGGAGACCGGGAAAAGTCACTCGAGGCAGGGTACGATGATTATATCTCTAAGCCGATAAAAAAAGAGATCCTTTTGGAGAAAATTGAAAGGTTTTTAGGTTAATAGGTCATTAGGTGGTCATTAAGTAGTTAACCGAATGATGCGAAGCTAATGACGCAAAGCTAATGACGTCCGAAGCACAGATACAAACAAATAATTTTTTGCCAATTAAATTAAATATTGTAATTTTGCATTCCTTTATAAAACGGTGATTGTAGCTCAGCTGGTTAGAGCATCGGATTGTGGTTCCGAGGGTCGGGGGTTCGAGTCCCCTCATTCACCCATAAAAAAACCGACCAATTGTAGAGATGTGATTAATCACATCTCTACAATTGGTCGGTTTTTTTGTTTCTGGTTTGAAACCTATATCTTATATTTAAAACTTAGATCTTCCAGCGAATATCTTTCCTGTGAGGTCTGATTTGGCACCACTAAAGCTTCCATCCGGGTTAGCAGAGCTCTTAATAATAAATTGATTGGTGGTATCAGCGGGGAAGGCATTAATAACAACAGATGTAAAATTATTTCCTTCAATAGTCAGTTTATATTCCGGTGTATCGGAATGTTGAACATCAGCAACAAAGTCATAACTCATCAACCTGGAGATTATACTGATATAAGATGCAGCTTTCACAGAATCGACAGGCATTCCATCTAGCATCCATTCACCATTTTGCTTATTCAGCTTAAATGAACTATCGGCAGGGTAATCAAACATTACAGTAGTAATATCATCCTTGTTCACATCAACAAGTGCTTTATCTCGGTAATTATTAAAATCCATAGTGAAATTCATCTTAAGATAGCCTTCAACGGCATACACTTCATCCTCTTTGTTCAATCTAACATAAGAAGTCATTTTTCCCCTTGCTTGCTGGTTTGGGTTTTGTTGTTGAACGCCACCCTTTGGCTGCTGATAGGAGAATTTTCCTATAATCAGATCAGATACAATTTCGCCTCCTTGTTTTACACGTACTATTATTCCTGATGAATCTCCAACTTCATATTTATCCCATTGCGACTTATCGGTTGCGGCAACTCTTTCAGGTTTTAAATTAATGAGTGTAGCTAAGAGGTTTACCACCACTCTTGGATCTGCTTTAACAAGTTTGTCGTTTAATTTAAGTTGCCAGGTATTTCCGGTTTTTACAAAATCAATATTTTTTTCAATATTGTTAAGAGGGAAAAATGATATTTCATCAACCTTTGAAGTGTCGATACTAACCAATTCGCTCCTAAATGTACGTTCACCTTTCATGGCATCAAAATAATACATTGCCAAAACCATAACCAGAAGCAAAACCACCAGCATTAAAAGGGTTTTGATATTCAATTTATTAAACATAGCCTTCCTCCATTCTTTTAAGTCTTAGATTTCTGTTGTATTGCATTCTGATAATTCCATAAATTACTATCAATAGGATTGGCAGTAAAAAGTTCAGCCATTTGAGCAATACTTTTTTACCCTCTTCCACCTGATCGAGCGGACGTGAGGTTATTCCTTTGGTTCTGAGTTCAATTAATCCGGTATCATCTGATAACCAGTCGATGGAATTTACCATTAAATTTACATTATCAGCTTGAATCTGTTGTGCTTGTCTTCCTGAACCACTAACTGCAAAATCTCCATCTGAAATCAACAAAATTCGAGATTCCTGATCCCCGTTAATTTTTCCCTGAAGTATTGCAGCAACTGTAAGATCTGATAATGGGAAGTCAACATCTGCCCATTTTTTATTTATATCAAAATAAAGTGGCACCTGTTGTGTTCCTGATTTCTTAGATGTTTTAGCAATTGGAATATAAGATAGTGAAGTGTCTCCTGAATATGTAATAGGACTTGCAAATTGAAGAATAACTCGTTCAAGACCTTCGGTCACAGGATGTTCCTCAAAACCTGAAATCAATGGCAGGTATGGAAATCTTACCTGAGTGTTATAAGTAAAATTGCCCTGTTGCTGTCGAACAGAAACATTTCCACAGTTTAGATCAACAATAAGATTACCTTCAACATTAAGACCTTTTCCCATAAGCCATCTTTCGAGGCCTGTTTCAACTGATCTGCCCTGAGCTGTGCTAAAATCCCCCTCTACCCTATTCATTGCAATAAACAAATTCCCTCCGTCTGATAAATAACTATCAAGTTGCCGTAAAGCATATTCCGGAAAAGTATCTTTTGGAGCGATGATGGCAACAGTAGTAAATCTTCTCAGATCGTCAGGAATAGTATCGCTAAGGTTAACAGCTTCAATATTGTACAGAACTGCAAGTGAACTCATAACTTGTTGATATGCTTCAAGTGGGGGTTCACCATTTCCCTGAAGAAATGCTAATGTGGGCTTATCAATAGGTGATAATTTTTTTATACTTGATGACAAAGCATATTCCATTGCAACACCGGGTTTCATAAAAGGAATAGCATCTGTCTTCTCGCCCATTTGAAGATATGCTCCAAGAAATACTTTTTGTTGTTTCACCTGATCCTTTTCTCTCACATTTACAATAACAGGCTGAACGCCCGCCTGAACAGCTTTTTGCTCATCAGCCTGATCTTTACCCGGATCAATAAATTCATAAACAACCTTGCCTTTTGATAAGCTTGCGTATTCAACAAGAAGCTCTTTAAAATCCCTTCTTGTTTTGGCAATGTCGGGAGGAAGATCTTCAGTAAAATATGCTGTAATAGTAACCGGCTCATCAAGTGATGATAAGATGTTTTTCGTGGCTTTACTTAAGGTATATCGGTTATCCTGGGTAAAGTCGAGCCGAAAAAAGAATTTATCTGAAACAATGTTCAAAAGGATCAGTACTGCTACTACCAGAATAATATAGGATATTAATGATTTCTGACGCTTCATATTGTTAAGTTATATTGTTATTTACCAATTGTTAAGAGTTTATGCTTTTCTTTTTGCCAGAACGGCTTCTGCCGCAATAAGACCAAGAAGTATTAGTGAAAGGAAATAGATAAGGTCTTTCGAATCGATAACACCTCTTGACATTGATTCAAAATGGTCGGATATGCTCAAATAATTTAATACAGAGCCTATTGTTCCGGTAAAGCCTCCAGCCAATATTGAAAATATTATATGGAAAAATATTCCAATGAAAAGAGCAAGTAAAAAGCCTACGATCTGATTATGTGAAATACTGCTGGCAAAAATCCCAATTGCAATATATGCACCACTCATGAGCAGAAGAGCAAGGTATCCTGACCATATTGCGCCATGGTCAACCGGGCCTAAGTTGGCAACAGTAATATAATAAGGCAGGGTGAGTACTAAGGCAATCACAATTAATATCAATGTTGCCAAAAACTTACCAATAATTAACTGCCAGTTATTTATTGGTTTTGTGAGTAATAACTCAATTGTTCCTGATCTGTTCTCTTCGGCCAGGAGACGCATAGTGAGTGCCGGGATAAAAAAGAACAAAGTCCAATAGGCAATACCAAAGAAGGACTGCAAGCTTGCCTGCTTAACAAAAAAGACATCAGCACCACTAATCCAGGTAAAAAATCCGCTGAATCCAAGGAACAGAATTAACATTATATATGCCATCAATGAATCAAAAAAGGATCGCAATTCACGTCTGGCTATCGCCCAAATCTGTCTCATAATTATCTATATTTAAATTTACTTTGTTTAATTTGAAAAATATTTGATATTACAGGTTACGAGTTAAATTTTCAACCTTATACCTTACACCTTATACCTTACACCTAAATTAATTCATCGTTAATTCACGGAACACATCTTCAAGCTTAGTTTCAACTGAAGTCATTTCAGTAAGGTACCAGCCTTTTGCAACGCACATATCAAAAACAGCCCGTCTTGATGATAGCTCGGGTTTACTTTGAATTTCGTATGTACTATTACTTTTCGAAATAAAATCAACCATCCCCACAGTTTCAATTCCCTGCAGAGCTTTAAATATATCATTAACATCACCCTCTTCGATGGATATTTTTAGTATCTCTCTCCCTTGTGCCTGTTTTCTGAGGTTCGCCGAAGTTCCGTCGGCTACAATTTTTCCTTTGATGATGATCATTATTCTGTC
>JAIOTT010000188.1 GCA_021106655.1 Bacteroidales bacterium | reverse complement strand
ATTATGATCCCTGTTCGTCAGACAAATTGCCACTATTATGCCAAACTGCATATATAGCTCTATATCTTTACGTTACAACAATCGACTCATTGTTTTATTCTCAAAAATGTGTGCGCTTATTTAACATAAAGTGTTCGGTGTCGTACACGAAGTGAAAGGCCTTCCTTTATTTTTTTCCCCTAAACTCTGGTTACAATGTACCTGATTTTAATCCTAAGATCTACGATTATTTAACCTTGGATAAGTGAATTTGAATATTACATACAAATAAATATTAGCGTCCACGCTAAAAAAACATTTTTAATAATTTAACAATACTGTGCTATGTCAACTGCTTATAAAATAATCGAACAAGACAAACTACACTTTCTAACATTACGTGTAATCAATTGGATTGATATCTTCACAAATAAAACTTATAAAGACATAATCATTGACAATTTAAAATATTGCCAAAAGGAAAAAGGTTTAGAAATATATGCTTACGTTATAATGAGTAATCATATTCACTTACTTGCCAGAGCTTCCGGGGAGAACTTGAGTGATGTATTACGCGACTTTAAATCGTACTCAAGTAAAGTAATTTTAAAAACTGTGCAAGAAACAACAGAAAGCAGAAAGAAATGGATATTGAATCAATTTGCATTCGCTGCAAAAAAGCATAGCAGAAATACCAACTATCAACTCTGGACACATGAAAATCACGCAGAATTAATATATTCAAATAAATTTATAGAACAGAAACTTAACTATATTCATAATAATCCGGTAAAAAAGGGAATTGTTGAAATGCCAGAAGATTATTTATATTCGAGCGCTAGAAATTATGCAGGTAAAGATAGTCATATTGATATAGAATTATTAACTATTCCAGTTAAAACAGTTAGATAATTAAACTTTGTTATACCATTTAGTCTTATTGCAACGGGACGTTGCATTTTTCATGCATCAAAGCGAGGACGCTTCGATGAACGGTGACTTGAGGAAGTTTTCATTGTTTGGTGAAGCTTTCATTGTTTGGTAAAGCTTACATTATTTGGTAAAGCCTACATTGTTTGGCGAAGCTTTCATTGTTTGGCGAAGCTTACATTGTTTGGCGAAGCTTACATTGTTTGGCGAAGCTTTCATTGTTTGGCGAAGCTTACGTCGTTTGGCGAAGCGTCCTCGCTTCGCCACAAATAAATATTAGCGTCCACGCTAAAAAAAATAATTAATGGATTAAAAAAGAATGGAGTTGGTGGGTTAACAATAAAAGTTCTATCTTTACTTTAAGATTATGGCTTATCAAGTCAGGGTATTATTTATTATAGATACAAACAAAAAGCAAAAGCGATGAGAACAATTGGTTTAATTGGAGGTACTTCCTGGCATTCTACCATTGATTACTATCGTTTTATTAATCAAATTATAAATGATACATTTGGTAATAATACCAATCCTCCTTTAATTATTTTCAGTCTCGATCAATTTAAAATATTTGAATTGCAAAAAGAAAATAATTGGGATAGTATTGCGGATATTCTTATAGATGCAACCAGGAATCTTGCAAATGCAGGAGCAGAATGTACTCTGTTTTGTGCAAATACACCTCATAAAGTCTATGATATTGTTGCACAAGCTTCTAACATACCAATAATACATATTGCCGATAAAACAGGCGAAGCAATTCAGAAGCAACAACTTAAAAAAGTTGGCTTAATCGGAACAAAATATACCATGGAAGGAGATTTTATTACAAAAAGATTAGAAGGTAAATATGGCGTTAAGACAATAATACCTGGCGAGGATGCAAGATTACACCTACACGAAATTATTGAATCTGAATTAGTAATGGGTGTGTTTAAAGATACAAGCAAACGATACATTTTATCGCAAATAAAAGTACTTCAGCAAGAAGGTGCAGAAGGAATTATTTTAGGCTGCACCGAGTTTCCGTTAATTGTAGATCAGGCTGATTTAAGTATTCCGGTTTTTAACACCACTCTATTACACGCTGAATCTGCTGTTGATTTTATTTTAGAGAAGCAATGAATATCAGCCAATAATTTTTGTGGAGTTTTGTGTTTAGTTTACCCCATAAGGAAGAATGACTGTATCACGGTGCTTTAGTGGTGAAGAACTGACTTTTCAGGTGGTACTCAAAATTCATTACATTTGTCATTTAAAGCACTCATAATAAAAATTTCAAAAAAGATCCCCACCATGAAAAAACAAACAATTTTAATTCTTTTTTCAATTTTCCTGTTTCTCCCGGTATTAGCACAAAAACCGGTAAAAATAGATAAGGGAGAATTTGTTGAACAGAAAGATGGATATTATCAAAACCACATCTTAAAAGAAATAGAGGCTTTTAAGAATCCTGTAATAACAGAAAAGCCTCGCACAAAATTCAGTGTTGATCTCAGCGGATATGATTTACCTGATTCACCTGAGAATTTCAAAAAAATTTGGTTCAATGTCCCAGTAAACCAAGGTAATACCGGAACGTGCTGGTGTTTCGCATCAACATCCTTTTTGGAATCCGAGGTTTATCGTATTCATGGCAAAAAGATAAAACTCTCCGAAATGTATATCGTTTACCAGGAATACGTTGAAAGAGCCAGGGCCTTTGTCAGAGAACGTGGAAATATTTATTTCGAGCAGGGATCTGAAGCAAATGCTGTGACAAGAATGATGAAAATGCATGGAGCTATGCCTGAGTCAGCATATACCGGAAGGTTAAGGGGGCAAAGTGTTTTTGATCACTCAGATATGATCAAGGAAATGAAAAAATATCTTGAATCAGTAAAAGCTACAGATGCCTGGAACGAGGAGGAAGTTGTCAATACCATAAAATCAATAATGGATCATTATATGGGAACTCCCCCGGAAACCTTTACTGTGGAAGGAAAAGCTATGATGCCGAAAGAGTATTTAAATGATGTACTCAAACTTCGGATCAATGACTATTTTAGTTTCATGTCGACTATGGAAATGCCATACAATCAAAAGGGCGAACTCGTAGAAGCTGATAACTGGTGGCACAGTAAAGAGTATTATAATGTAAGTCTGGAAGACTATATGCATATTATCACCAATGCAATAGAAAACTCATATTCAATAAGTTTATGTGGAGATGTCTCAGAGCCAGGTCACGACAGATTTGCAGAGGTATCCATAATTCCCACTTTTGATATACCTTCAGAATATATAGACGAGAATGCCCGCCAGTTAAGACTTAGTAATAAAGCAACCACCGATGACCACTGCATACATCTTGTCGGATACTTAAAAAAAGGTGATGATCTTTGGTTTTTGATTAAGGATTCAGGCAGCGGGGCTCAAGACGGACCGAGCAAAGGATATCGCTTTTTTCACGAGGATTATGTGAAGCTTAAGATGATGAATGTCCTTGTGCACAAAGAAGCAGCATTGGATGTTTTGGATGAAATTATCAAATAAACAAGTAGACAGTCTCCAGTCGGCAGTAGACAAATTTACTGAAGACTGAAGGCTGCCGACTCAAATAATCACAATATTCCTTTTTGTTATCAAAGTATTTAACTCTCCTTTGTAGCCTTGTTTTAGGCTTCTGTGGTGGCTATTAACAGATTAGGTGTAATTTAAATCAAAAATAATCAATAACTTACTTGACATATAGCATATTATTTCATATCTTTAGAGCCTGAATTTCTATATTAATCTAAAACTAAAGCTATGAAAAAACTAACATTATTCATCAGTATAGCCTTATTCATTCAGGCTATAATATCATCTCAACCCTGCATGCCCGCAGGAATTACATTTTTAAATCGAAAATTGTAAAACTACTATAACAAATCGCATTCATTTAAATAATATATTAAATCAAACCTAGGATAGTGCTTTAGTGGCAAAAAATGACTTTTCAGAATGGACTCATCATTTGGGCTTTGATTTTACCAAAATATCAAAATTACTGAGTTCTGAATTTATTTACAATATCATTAAT
>JAIOTT010000421.1 GCA_021106655.1 Bacteroidales bacterium | reverse complement strand
GAGGGGGTTGATGGCGGCCAAGCCGCCATCAACCCCCTCCCTTAATATCCTAAATGATTGTCATTCTGAACGAAACGAAGAGAAGTGAAGAATCTATGATGCATTATATTAAGTTTACCGGACAGCAGTGATTGGTTGATCAGTTAATTTGTTAAGTAGGAGAAATCTATGAAACCATCTTTTGCAATTTGTTTCCCTAATTAAAAGCTCACCTACTCAATTAACTATTTTTTTAATTAGCAATTAGCAATTAGAAATTTCCTACTGTGAATATTTCTGGTAGAGTCCCATGTACTCAGCTGATTTGCTCTCATCTCCCATGTCCCTATAGATATTTGCCATATTCAAATATAACTGGGCATAGTTAGGGGCAATTTGTATGGCTTCATTTAAATATTTGATGGATTTGTTGAAATTGCCCATCATTGCATTGACAATTCCGAGATTTTCTAAAACTGGGACATTTTTAGGATCCAATTGATATGCTTTTAGAAGATACTCAATTGCTTTTTTATTGTTTCCTTTTATCCTGCCATAGATTTCTGCAAGACTAGAATAGGATTTGCTGTATGAAGGATCTTTTAGTATTATATTCTGAAGTATTATCTCTGCAGTATCCACCCTTCTCATTTCCAAATATATATTTGCAAGTGAAATAAGATGGTCTTTTTTACCTGGCTGGTATTTTATCAGGATTTTACATGCCTGGATTGCTTTATTGAATTCGTTTTGGCTGACATAAAGTTGTGACAGATGATTCATATATGTTGTAGCATCAGAATGATCTGGTTTCATACCCAGGAGATTTTTAAAACATTTCCTGGCCTGGTCATATTCTTTCAGTTCAACCAAAGTGCTTCCATAATATGTTAATCCCCCATAATTCTTAGGATCGATTGTTATCGCTTTACTTAGGTGGTTTAAGGCTCTTTGATAGAGTTTATTTTGTTTAGCGGGATTTGCTTCCTGCTTTGCTTTTCTGTATAACATTTCCCCGGCAACCACATTGGCCCTCGAACTGTTCGAAGATGTTAATACATCAGTTGTAAAAAGTGTAAATTTATCTTTCCAGTCAAAATTCCTGCTAACAGTTTTTACAGAATACAATGAAAGGATAATAATCAATATCGAGCTTGCTATCTGTTTGTATTTTATAGTGTCTGATATTTGGTTTTTAAGTTTTATAGCTATCAGGTAGGCGATAATTATAGTGAAGCCCAGTAATGAGATAAAGATAAATCGCTCATTCATGAATAATCCAAGATTGAAAACCAGATTTGATGTAACTGAAAATGTTATCATGAAAAACAATATCCCATAAGCGATGATCTCTTTTTTCCAGACCTTTATCAAAGCATACACCATTAAAGCCAAATAAATTAGCAGAGGTATGATAGCCCTAAAATCTGCCCAGCCAACGATCGGTATCTGCTTGGGGTAATAGTCATGAGTAAGGGGATGAGGGAAGATCATCAACTGCAGGTATTTGCCCCATGTCAACATAATTGTCGCGTATTTTTCACTTGTAGTGGCAAACAAAAATGGATCTGTTAAAAGATCTTCAGCTAATTTAACGTCTGTATTTATAAGGTATCCAAGAGCAGCAGTTCTTATTATTAAATAGATTATTGTGGCAGCCAAAAGTGGAGCAATGATGATAATGTGATCTTTGATATTAACTTTTCTAAAAACTAATAAAGTAAGAGGTATTATTGCAAGAAATGTGATGGCATTTTCTTTTGATAAAAGAGCTGCTATAAAAATGATAAATGATAATATTAAATGAATAGGTCTCCTGGCATCCAGATATCGAATAGAAAAAAACAAAACTGCAAAAACTCCTAGCATTGTCATTAATTCGTCTCTGCCTTTTATGTTTGCAACAATTTCTGTATGTAAGGGGTGAGCGATAAACAAAGCTGTGGCAATAAACGGGATAGATTTGTACCAATGTGTGTTCTCAGCTGTTTTAAACAACTTCGACAGTATTATGAATAAGAAAATACATGAGAAGGCATACATAAGTACATTGATAAGATGGCCCCAGAATGGTGTTTTTCCAAAAATCGCAATTTCAATAGCAAAGCAAACCTGGGATAATGGTCTATACCTTCCGCCAAGGTAAATATTACTGTGTTCACCATAAACACCCACCAGTTGGTCATTGGTCATAATATCACCAATACCATCCAATCCGGCCATGGTGAATTTATTATCTGTAATCATTAATCCGTCATCCAGATTGTAATCAAAGAAGAGGGAATTAAAGTAAAGGGCTATTGCGAAGAAGAAAAGGAACCATAATTGTTTTCTATAAGGGCTTGTGGGGCGGCTGCCAAATTGCCTTTTAGCCTTTTGTGGTTTTGTTGAAGTTATTGTTGTAGCAGAGGGTTGGTGAATATGCTTTTGTCTCTTTTTTCTCATAAAGATGAAATGTTATTTGAAGTCAAATCTCTGTGTTTTCTATTCGGTAGGCGTATTTCTTGCCTGCATAGCTTTTTCACTGTATTCCCTGGCCTTTTTATGATCACCTAGCAACTCGTATGATTTGCTGATATTAAACATAGCATTTGCATTATTGCTATCAATTTCAAGTGCTTTTTGCAGGAATTCAATTGATTTAAGGTAATCCGCTTTCATTCCGAAAACAACTCCAAGATTTTCAAGAAGCGAGGCATCTTTTTGATTTAATTTATAGGCTTTTAACATGTATTCAATTGATTTGTCATAGTCTCTGTAATTCTTTCCGAATATCTCTCCGATTTTAGTATATGCTTTATAGAAACCCTGATCTTTCGCAATGATGCTGTTAAGTATTATCAGGCTTGTATCCGGCCGTCCCAATGCTACATAGTTTGTCGCCAGTTGATAGAGATATTCAGGATCACCTTCTTTGTGCTTTAAAAGCGTTCGATAATCTTTCAGTGACCGTGCATAATCCCCGTCCTGAAAGGCAATTTGTCCGTTATAGTTCAATCTTGCCAGGGCTTCCGTTTGATGTTTATATGTTTTCAGGCAGTTGTCATAACAGATCCGTGCATCTTCCCACTCCTTAAGCTCTGTATGTGCATTTCCCAGTAACACCCAACCTGCGGAATAGGTTCTGTGAAGACTTAAGGCTTTGTTCAGGTGGGTTTTGGCAGTTTGAAGCATTTCATTTTTAAGGACTTCATCCTTTTCTTCACGAGCACGTTCAACAAGCTTGCCTCCTGCTGATGTATTCACTTTAACACTATTTGTTGATGTTTTAACATCAGTCATGAAAAGTGTGTAATCATTTTTCCAGGCAAAATTCCGGCTGATGGTCTTCACAGAATATAAAAGCATTATAAGGATAAAAATACTTATAACTGCCTGAGGGTTTTTTATCCATTTGCTGATCTTCTGATTAAAAAACCAGGCAATTATGATGGTGAATCCAAGCAAAGGAACAAACATAAACCTTTCGTTCATGAAGGTGCCGATGTTAAATACCAGGTTTGATAAGATAGAAAAAGTGATAAGGAAAAATAAAATCCCATAAGAAATAACACTTCTCTTTTTTAGATTTATTAAAGCATAAATAATGAGGACAAGATAGACCAGCAGGGATCCAAAGGCTCTTATATCCGACCAGCTAACAAAAGCTACCTGCATTGGGTAGTAATCGTGGGTAAGTGGATGAGGGAAGACAAGGAGTTTAAGGTAAAGTCCCCAGGTATATATGATGGTAGCAAATTTTTCTCCGGAGGAGGAGTTAACAAAAGGATCATTAAGTATCTCGGCAATTTTCACTTCATTTATTAAAAACCCAAGTGCCTGATATCTTACAACTAAATATATAATTGTAGAAAGCAACATTGGACTCAGTACCATAATTTGATCCTTTATTTTTGCCTTGGTAAAGAAATAAAGAGTTAATGGCACAATTGCGAGGAAAGTAATAGTGTTCTCTTTTGCTAATAAAGCCAGAAAGAATAAAATTGCTATAAACACTAACTGAATATTTTTTTTACCTTCTATGTATTTAAGGCTAAAATATAGCACAGCTACTGAACCCAACAAACTCATAATTTCATCCAGGCCTTTGATGTTAGTAACTGCCTCAGTATGTAAAGGGTGTGCAATGAATAATGCAGTAGCCAAAAAGGGTATTGAAAGATACCAGGGGTTTTCAGGATACTTCCTGAATAGTTTTTTTAAGATTAAAAAGACGAGATAACAACAAAAAGCATATAAGATCAAGTTTGTCAGATGTCCGACAAAAGGGCTTAAGCCAAAAAATTCATATTCTATAGCAAACATCACCAATGACAGCGGCCTGTATCTTCCTCCTGCAACCAATTGTTTCTGCTTCCCGAAAAAACCAACAAAAGTATCATGTGAAAGTATATCTCCTATACCACTTATCCCATCTTTTGTAAATTGGTTGTCCTTGATTACTATACTATCATCAAGGGCATAATCAAGGGTGAGTGAGTTAGAATACAGAAGAAAAACCAGTATCATCAGTATCCATTTCTGTAAGTGATCTGTTTTATAGCCGGATTTATTCTTTATTGCCACTGCCCCTGCCTCTGTTTTTTTCCTTCCTATGGTTGATTTAGGTTTATTTTTTTTGATAGCTTTCTTTTTCAAAACATAAAAATTAAATTAATATCAGTAAAAACCTGCAATATAAATTTTCCTTAAAAGTAAAAAAAAAGTCGAAAAGTCAAAAGGTCTAAAAGCCAAAAAGTAAATTACACCTTTGTATCTTTTTATACTTTAAATAATTACTATACTAGAATTTCAAACTTATCCCGGCTATAAAATTAATCTCTGCCTGTGGGTAAAAGCCAAAAAGATTGTTATGAGTATCACCAACATAATACTGGTAAACCCATGCATTTGATTCATACTGCTCGCTAAAGATATTATTGATCATGAGATAAAATCCAATCTCCTTGATGAGATCTGTTTCTAAACTATAAGCTATCCGGATGTTATTCAATAAATATGCATTCAGTTTGCGATAATTGTTGGATGTATTGTCAATATATTGCTCACTCACGTATTTAGTGAAAAAATTAATATCCAGATTTTTGAATATTTCGTATTTTAATATACTGTTAGCAATGAAGTTTGGTGAAAATGAAAGATCTGTTTCTCCAAGATTTTCAGATTTCTGAGAAATAAACTCCCAGTATTCATCATAATGATCAACATATTCCGTAAAATTCTTTATTTTATTCCTACTGAAAGTCATATTCATATCCCACCTTAAGGATTTACATATCTTAACACCGGAGGTAATTTCTATTCCAGCTCTGTAACTTGTAAGGACGTTAGTCATTATAGGGTCTCCAACATTATTAATTTGACCTGTTAAAACCAATTGGTCTTTATAATCCATG
>JAIOTT010000470.1 GCA_021106655.1 Bacteroidales bacterium | reverse complement strand
AAAGAAGCATGCCTCAATGCCATACACAAAGATAATATAGAATGGTCTCAAGTATCTGAACTGCCCGCTTGGACAAGTTCGACTGGAAAACATTATGGAATACGCTCCATACCTGCTCATGTATTGATTGCTCCCGAAGGTACTATCATTGCCAGGAATTTAAGAGGAGCTGATTTCCGAAAGAAAGTTAGTTCATTACTCAATATCCAATAATCAGTTATCAGTTATCAGTTATCAGATTTTTCTTTTAACTTTCGAACCTGCGAACCTGCGAACCTATTTTATATTCATATCGTCAGAAAGTCCTGCGATTGCAAAGGTCTTTTTGATTATCGGTTTGGTGTTTATAATTGAAAAGTTCCCTTTACCGACATCCTTGAAAGTGGAAATACAGATCCTGATAAAGGAAGAAGCAATAAATTCAACTTTTCCCAGATCGAAAATAATTTTTAATGCATCTGGTGGATTATCTGCATTCTTCACCTCTTTAGTTTTAATATTGATTGCATCAATTATCTCTGCAGAGTGATCAGCTCCCAGGTGCCCTGTAAATACACAACTCATTATTTGATCTTTTGCATTATATGAGATATTTATCATAGTGTTAAGTGTTATTGGTTTTTATAATAGTCTTTAGAAATATCATCGATATTCAGACCTTCATCAAGGAATTTATTAACATCAAACTCTTTCCAGTTTCTATTTTCTCTTTTTGCGGGAACTTTCTTAATATTTATCAGATGTTTGGCTGAAATATTTTCTGTAGTAATATTTTTCCCTCCAGAACCACAGCCGAGTGTAAATGAAATATTCAAAGAATTAAAGAGCCCTCCGACTGCTCCCTGGGAGGAAGGAGTATTTACAACTATTCGGCCGGCATTCATTATCTCGGAATATTCCTTTATCCTCTGCTCATCATTTGCATAAATGCTTGCAGTATGCCCTATTCCGCCAAGATAATTCAGGTCAATACATTGCTTTATTGCATCCTCATAGGTTTCAGCTACATAAAATGCGAGAATGGGTGCCAGCACTTCTGTTGAAAGAGGATAGTTTTTTCCAATTCCTTTAAGCGGTGCAATTATTATTTTTGTCTCTTCAGGAATTATTATTCCGGCTTTTTTTGCAATAACATTGACTGATTGACCTACTATATCTGCATTCATATTTCCTGTTTCTTCAGTAATACAGACTTTAGTAACGTTTTTAATTTCCTCTTCATTCAGGAAATAACAATTTTGATTTATAAATTCATTCCTGACATTTTCGGCCACTTCTTTCTCAACCACTATTGCTTGTTCACTAGCACATATAGTTCCATTATCAAAAGTTTTTGATGAAATAATACTTGATATAGCAAAAGGGATATCAGCACTTTTATCGATAAAAACCGGAACATTTCCCGGGCCTACACCTACAGCCGGGTTACCGGAGCTATATGCAGATTTTACAAGTCCTGTTCCACCCGTTGCCAGTATAAGTGCAAGTTTCGGATGAGCCATTAATGCATGCGTCAATTCACGTGAATGCTCTTCAACTATTTGTATACAATCTTCAGGAGCTCCGGCCTCCAAAGCAGCTTCATAACATATTCTCACGGTTTCCTTACAGGAATTAATAGCTTTACGGTGTGAGCTGATAATAACCGGGTTTCTTGATTTTAATGAAATAAGGACTTTAAATAATGTTGTTGAAGTTGGGTTAGTCATAGGGATCACAGCCAGTATTGGCCCTAATGGCTGAGCAATACTGGTTATCCCTGTAATTTCGTCTGAGTCTATTACACCAACGGTTTTCAAATCCTTTATGTCCTCATAAAGAAGTTGGGTTGCAATAACATTTTTCAGAACTTTATGCTGCCACACTCCCATACCAGTTTCCTCGTGTGCCATCATTGCCAGGCGTACTCTATTATTAAAACCGACCTTATATACATTTTCAACTATCTTATCAGTTTGTTCCTGACCAAGTTGATTAAAAACAGCAGCTGCCATATTTGCCCTGTCCATCATTTCGTTTGCATATTCCTGTATATTTGGCATATATTATTTCTTGTTTTGATTTAAATTTTCTACACTAAATTCTTCATCAGAAAGACCCTGATCAAATTTAACATCTGACAGAATGATTGTTGTACTATGTTGTTTTTTCAGGTCAGTCATTGTCACTTCCTCTGCATTCCAATACTTACCAATTTTAACATATTTATATTTTGCTACTTTTATTTTATTATTCCCTCTGTCGTAGTACTCCATTAATACAGGGAAATAATTTGTGTTGTCAACATTAAGAATGATCCTCAAATAACGTGATTTCTCTGATCTGGGCTTTAATTCAAGCACAAAAACATTATCTTTTGTTTCAATTAAAGTTGGTATATATTTATCAAAATAAGAATAGGTGTTCATGTCTTCATATGAAAAGTCTGTTCCGGTAAATTTTTGACTCTTGGCTAAGAGCGATATTTTTTTTGGCTTTCCAAATGCGGGCATGTATAGCCACATTATATTTCCGGGAAGCGACAAGCTTGTTATCCCAGCCTGTGATTCCGGAAAAGTATAGCGAAACAATCTTTTACCTGTACCTTTTTGCATCAATATGCCCTCACGAAGTTTTTCCTTTCCGTCTTTATTGGTCAGGATCATCTTCATTATTCCTTGCTTGTCTTTGGCAGAGAACATGGTATTATCCATTTTTTTAAGAATAGAATTTGCATCCTGTGCCACAACAGAAGACAAAAAGAAAATAAAAGTTAAAAAAAAGATAGTGTACTTAAACATTTTGATATTTGGATTTTGAAATTTATTTGAGTTTTGTGCTTTGTATTTTGGGTTTTATTAATTTACAACCTGACGTTTCCTATTTACTAATATTAAGATAACAGGTAATAAGGTTAAAGCACCCAGGCTTGAACCGACCATACTCAAAGCAATTAGCAGACCAAAATATTGTAACGGAACCATTTCAGAAAACAATAATACTAAAAAACCAACTGCAACAGAGGAAACATTTATTAAAATTGCCTTACCACTGATCATTATTATATCTTCAAGAGCTTTTTGAATATCACCGGTTTTATTGAAAGAATCATTAAAATGAGAAATAATATGGATAGAGTAATCTATACCTATCCCCAGAGCCACACTGGCAACTAATACAGTTGCAATGTTAAGGGAAATGCCTGCCACACCCATAAAACCAAACAAAATTATTATTGATGCGACTATTGGAATAGTAGAATACATTCCACTTTTAAAGGAGCCTAAGATCAAACCAACAATAATAATAACAAAAATTATTGCAATAGATAAACTACCCAACTGACTGTATAATAAACTTCTATCCATAGTAACATCTACGAATGGCATACCTGTTATTTCAATCAAACAATCCTCTGTTGAATTTTCTTCAATAAATTTATTCATATAATCTGAAAATTCCTTTTTAGCTTCATTGTCAGGTGAAACAAATTTCGAAAGTATAATTCCTTCACTCAGGTCTTCATTAACAAATTTTGACATTATATCGTTCCCTTCCAGCAGAAACCATAATTGTTCAATTTTATCTTTTTCATCAGGTATTGTTTTACCTTCACCTATCACATACATAATTTCTTTGATAAGGTCTGCTATAGATTGAGTAGAGGTGATATCAGGACTTTCCTTCATATATTTCTCTGTCTTGATCATAGTTTGTAAAACTGCAGGACTTTGCATATCACCCTTAAAAAGCACAAATATTGGCTTTGACCCGCCAAATTTTTCTGTCATTATTTCTTCTGCTATTCTTGTTGGATTTCCTTTTCTGAAATATTCCTGAATATTTACACTGCGTTTTATCATAAAAGTTCCACCTATACTTAATAGTATCAGGATGCTCCAAGTAAATAATATATATTTAGGATGCAAAAACAACAGCTTTTTAAGTGGAGCAAGAACATTATTGGATAATATAGATTTTCTGTATTTCTTATCCTGCTTGGCTGGATCTTTTGCATTTCTATATAAAGCTGAAATTATTGCCGGAACAAAAAATATTGACAGTATGGCTGTAAAGAAAGTTCCAAGTGCAGTAAAAATTCCAAAATCTCTTATCATGCTGAGATAAGCTCCGAAAACAAAAGAAATAAAACCAATAATGGTTGTTAACGCAGCTAATATAACAGGAACAATAATATATGAAAGCGCAAGCCTTAAGGCCTTCTCACGGTCTTTTTCTTTGCACTGATTAATTCTGTTTAAGACATGAATGGTGTATGCACTTCCTATTGCTAACAATATAATAGGAATATTATTTGAGATCATTGACACCTTGTATCCACTTAGAGACATAATACCTAGTGTCCAGATAATAGCGATTACGGCAGTTAGTAATGGGAGTAAAACTCCTCTTATAGTGCGAAAACCAAGGAAAAGAATAAATGAGATCAATAAAAAGGCAAGCGGGATAAGTCTTTTCAAGTCATCTGAGATAAGCTCTGCAATGTAGGTAACCATCATAGGTGACCCACTAAAATAAATATTCTCAGGTAGATCAAGAGAATTTACTTTTTCTTTTACTTTTGTGGCAACATCTTTAGCATCTGCATCATCAGGCAGGGTAAAGATTATTAGAGTAGCAGTTTCATCTTCAGAGACAATTACACCTCTATACATTTCTTTAGATAAAACCCTGTCTCTTAAATTTATTAGCTCCTCCGGAGTATCCGGTAAGTCATATTCATCAACAAGCTCTCCAATTTCAATACCATATTCTCCACCCCTGATATCAATGATACTTGTAAGACTGGTTACAGAGGATATGCCATCTGTCATTTTTAAGGAATCGGTAATTTGCCTGATATGTTCTAATACTTCTCCTTGAAAAATATTTTCGGTTTCAAGAATTATCATTCCCATTTCGAACCCGCCGAATTGCTCACCAATTTTTTTGAATAAAAGAGCATCCGGATCATCGTCAGGTAGTGAGCTTATAATATCAGAATTGATATTCAGGCTTTTGATTTGATAAGCCAGAAAAGCAGTTAACATAATAACTACAATGATTATTATCCACCTGAACTTAAGTATTACCTGGGCAAATTTCTCCATACTAAAAAAAGAAGGATTTGTTCAAAATTTGAGACAGCAAGATATGAATAAAATATGGAATGCAAGATATTAAATATGAAACCCTGGATATCAAAAACGAGTGCTGGCAGAATGTAGTCTCATAATCTCATATCTATTGTCTCACAATCTATATAATAAATGATTACATTTGCATCAGGGAAATAATTAGAATTAGAATCATTCATGACGAATTGTATTAAAAGGTTCACAAAGACTTTTTATACATCCTCTTTAATTAAGAAAATTTAAACTGATGAAAATAAAAACCATACTCTTAAGTCTCGCAATACTCAGTTATAGCCTAACATTTGCTCAAAAGCATTATAAGCATTTGATGGACGACATGAATGTTAATTTTTATGATGTAGTTAAAGAGGCAGACCAGTACTTCCAGACACATGATAAAGGTAAAGGATCGGGCTGGAAAGGATACCAAAGATGGAAAGCCGAGAATGAAAGTAAGTACTTCCCTTCAGGAGACAGAAGTAAGGTGGATCCGGATTTTGCGTCAAATGCTTATACTATGTTCTTAGAAAATAATCCGCTTGATAAAGGCTCTTTTGACAATGGATGGAGAGACCTTGGACCTTATGATGCAAATAATATTACCTCACACTATTCTGCCGGTATCGGAAGGGTAGAGTGCCTGTGGGTAAATCCCAATAACGATCAGCATATTTATATGGGATCGCGTAGTGGAGGCTTTTGGAAAACAAACGATGAAGGTCTTACATGGCAAAATACTACTGATTATTTATTAGCATCAGGTGTGAATACCATGGATGCATCTCCAACTAATCCTGATTCTGTATTAATAAATATCAGAAATGCAGGAAATGGTACAACACATGGCATTTATCGCTCTGTTGATGGAGGTAACACCTGGACACTTACTGACTTCAACCCAACTGAATTAGGTTGGGGAGGCCCTGGAAGTAATCACAAGATTTATAAAATTGTGTATCATCCGCTAATTCCTGATCTGATTTTTATAGGGACAACAAAAGGCCTGTTCAGATCTAATGATAATCTTAATACATGGATACAATTGCTCAGCAGCAGTGATATTTCTGATATTGAATTTCACCCGACAGATCCTGACATAATCTATTGCTACGATGATTATTATTGGAGTTCATATCAGAATGTTATTTTCAGGTCGACCGACCAGGGTTTATCTTTTAATCCATCCAATACTATTTCAGGGAATAATGATTCTAAAGGGCATATTTCCGTGAGCCCTGTATGTCCCGATTGTGTTTATTTTGCTTCGTCAAATGGTGTGTGGAAATCGACTGACAACGGAATAAATTTTACATTTCTGAATAATCCCAACTCAAGTTGCCATGGTTTTGCAGTTTCTGATCTTAATAATTTAAACATAGTTTATGGTTATGTGGATGCCTATGCAAGCACAGATGGAGGTAATAGTTTCACACAGACTACATGGTGGGCAAACTATAATCCTGATGATACTTATGTACATGCAGATCTTAGAGCGGCAGAATGTGTTAATGGTGTCTTTTATATTGGTACTGACGGATATCTTGCAAAGAGTTCTGATGGCGGTTTTTCGTGGGATCGAATTAGTGATGGTACGGGTATTAGAGAGAATTATGCAGTAGGCCTGAGCCAGTCAAACTGGTCGGTTCAAATGGCCGGTTCCCAGGATAACGGAACAAGTATTTTAGATGAGACAGGCTGGATAGAATGGAATGGTGGTGACGGAATGGAAGCGATAATCCAAACCCTCAATGATGACTGGATGGTAGGTAGCTGGCAATACGGAACACGGCAGAGAACCAAAGACGGAGGGCAAAGCCGACATGGAATAAGTACACCTCAGTGTGGATCATCACAGGCTGACTGGCAGGCCCCATTGCTTTTTGATCCTAATAATCAGATGAAAATTTATCATTTTAGTGATAGCATGTTTACTTCTGAAGAATTTGGTGGTAACTGGCAATATGTTGGATCTCCGAATATTGGTAAAATAAAAGTTGCAACCATAGCTGAAAATAACTCTGATATTCTTATTCTTTGTAGAAACTCTGATATATACTTATCACAAGATGGTGGACAGACATATGATAGTATAAACATCGGCCTGCCCGGACATTCTATAAGAGATATAGCCTTTGATCCAAATAATGACAGCACCATTGTTGTTGTATACAACCGCTACCAAAACGATCTGGAAAAAGTGTATATATCACACGATTTGGGTAGTAGCTGGAAAAATATTACATATAATCTTGGAGATATGCCCATAAGATCAGTTGTGATTGATCACACCAATGCTTCCAATATTTACCTTGGAGCTGAAATAGGTGTATTTTATAAAGCTATGGACGACTTAAGCTGGAGCCTTTATAATCCCAATCTTCCAAATGTGACAGTTAGAGACCTTGAAATACAATATGGATCAAATGTTTTAAGAGCAGCAACCTGGGGGCGTGGTCTATGGGATTATACTTTGGTTGGCAGAAATGATTATCCTTCTTTCCTGACAACAAATATAACTGATACACCAACAGATATTACACCAAAAGAAGGTGTTAATCAATATGTAACTTCTGTCATATCATATGATGGAACACTTTCAAGTGTTTATGTTAAATGGTCTGCTAATAGTCCGACATTTGACAGCACACTTGTAATGACCAATATACATGATAGTACATGGAAAACACAAAATCCAATCCCAGTTTATACCGGCGGAACAAAGATGTATTTCAAGGTTTTTGCTGTTGGAGACAGTGGTGACACAACAGAGACTTATAAATTCATGTATACAGTGATTCCTTTTGTTTATTGTTCTTCATATGGTAGTATGAGTTATACGACGGCAATTACACTTGTATATTTGTACGGTATTAATAATGCAAGTGGAAAAACCCAGCCTTATTTTGACTATACACCCATAGATACTGCAGTTATAAATATTTCAGATAATTACTTTCTAACTGTAAATCTTACAACAGGCGGTAACCAACAGGTTTTTGCCAGGGCATGGATAGATTGGAACAGAGATGGTGATTTTATTGATGCCGGAGAAGAGTATGATCTGGGATCAGCTCATAACGCTGTGGATGTTCCAAGTTCAGCATCTCCATTAAGCATAACTGTTCCTGCAAATGCATATATTGGTAAAACCAGAATGCGGATTTCTGTAAGAAGCAACTCTCCTCCTACTCCATGTTTAACAGGTTTTGATGGAGAGGTAGAAGATTATTCCGTACTGATTACAAATTCAAGTTCTGATATTTCTGAGAACTTCTTTGGGAAAAATATTACCATATATCCTAACCCTGCTTTGAATAAGTTCTCAATAGACATGGGGAATGTATATTCAAATGTTAGAATTGAAATAATCGATTTATACGGGAGATTGGTTTATGAGAAAGAGGCGAATAATACCAGTCTTATGGAAATTAATCTGCTACAACCGGCAGGTGTTTATTTTGTTTCCATTCTGGCCAATGATCACAAAGCCACGCTGAAACTGGTAAAAGAATGATAATGTGTTAATAATTTCGATTAAGATTAGGTCCTAATCAGACACCTCAAAAATCAACAATCAAGAATCGTTACTTTTCCTTAAGAAGCTTCATCATTGTCAATTCATATATCTTGTAAATATCTACAGGGCCTAATGTTTCAGAGTAAGTTTTGTTAACCAAACCTTGAGTGCTTTCAATTGAACGTAGTTTTGAGAAGTCTTTTAAGGTAGCTTTGTTTGTAAAAACTACATTTTTTTCTTCATCGAATATCTTAATGTATGCGGTTACTCTCGGTTTTATTTTACTCCACTTTCCTTTACCGAAAAAGATGGCCTTTCCCCCTGTTTGCATCATTATATCAATTTTAATATAATAGTTCATTTTAGCACTAGCTAAAGCACCTTTAAAGGTATTTGTTGGCATCCCCTCCACATGTCCCCAACCGACAGTAGATACCTGCTCTCCTTTTTTAGTCCTCTTGTAAATGCATATTACATCTGCCTTAAGTCTCTCCTGACAAAGCTCTTCTGCCAGATTTTTAATTGAGTTTATAAGACTATCCGGTAAAATTGTCGAAATACTATAGCCTTTCCTGATGTTTCGACTATTGTTAGCCGCTGTATATTCTTCAATTAATTCTTCTGAAAAGGTAATATTAAGTATATAAATCCCTCCCTTCCTGACATTATTTTCTTCCTGGGCATTCACCAAATTTCCTCCCGGAAAGAAAAGAACAAGAAAGCAAATTGCAAATATTATTTTCATAGCGATTGTAGGTAAATGGTCAATTCCGCCCATAAAGATATAAATAATCGAGGATTTGTTTTCTTTTTCTGATTACTGATAAATGTTAACTGATAATTGATCTCTTTCCCTTCGACAATCTCAGTGACCGGTCACTGAGTCTGTCGAAGAGCCGAAACATCAAGCCGTCTTCCTATACCGCCACACCGCCACACTTAAAGCAAAAACAGCATAAGTCAACAAAGCGAAGAATTGCTCTGCTATATCGTTAAAACCAGAGCCCTTTAGCATTACCATGCGCATAACCTTAATGAAATAGGCAATGGGATTGGCGTAATTAACAATTTGTGCCCACTCAGGCATGCTTTCTACCGGAGTGAATAAACCACTCATCAGTATAAAGATCATCAGGAAGAACCAGGCTATGAACATTGCCTGCTGCTGAGTATTGGCAGTTGTTGATATTATTAAACCAAATCCTAATACAACCAGCATATAAACTCCTGCTACTAAAAAGATCAGCCAGATACTGCCTAGGATTGGGATATTAAAAGCAATCCAGGCAAGTGTTAATCCAATGGCCAGTTCAACCAATCCAACGATCCAGAACGGCAGTAGTTTACCGGTGATGAATTGATATTTTCTTATGGGAGTTACATTAATCTGCTCAATGGTTCCGTTCTCTTTCTCCTTAACAATGTTCATCGAAGAGAGAAACATCCCTATGATTGTAACCAGTAAAACCAGGATTCCGGGAACCATGTAAGTAATATAGTTAAGCTCAGGATTAAACCAGTAAGAGTGGTTAATATTGATTGGATCTGCTTGCTGTATTATTGGCATCTCTTCGACGATCAGATCTTTATTATAATCCTGAATGATTGATAAGGCATAAGCATTCATTAATAAAGCAGTATTTCCATCTATAGCATCAGTAACAACCTGAACTTTAGCGAATGAAAATTTATTAAGATCTTTTTCAAATTTGTTTGGAATATGAAGGATCTGATCTGCCTTGCCTGATTTTAATTTGTCTTCTGCCAAATGATATGAACCTGACTGATCAACTAAAATAAAAAAAGATGAACCCTGAAACTTATTGATAAGCTCTCTTGACGAAACACTCTTGTCAAGGTCAACTACATAGAGATTAATCTTCTTGATTTCAAAAGTGGCAGCATAGGCCAAGACAAATAGCTGCAAAATGGGCAAAATAAAAATTACCCGCGACATCACCTTGTCCCGGAATAATTGCCGAAACTCTTTTCTTAATATGTAAATTATCGTCCTCATATTATGTTACTGCAAAATATGCAAATACTCTCCGTGTATTCTCTGTGGTTCTCCGTGAAACAGCTAAAAAGCTATTACACAGAGCTGCACAGAGTAGACACAAAGTTGCACAGAGACTTCTAAAACATACCATTTATTAATGTGGTATATTTTGATATAAATATTTTAGTATTATTCTAATCTAACTTTAAAATTCCTAACACTTAATCCAATAAAAATAACCGTCATACCTAGTAGTATCAGCGTTTCTTTCCAGATAAATGCAATCCCAATGCCTTTCAACATTATTGCCTTTATTATTATAATAAACCATTTTGGCGGCATCAGGTTAGCTATTAGTTGTAGTATGATCGGCATATTCTCAAGCGGAAAAATGAACCCTGATAAAAGTATAGTTGGAAGCATAAGCCCAAGTAATGAGATTATCATTGCCGTTTGTTGTGTTTTCGCAATTGTTGATATAAGAATGCCTAATGACAACGCCATAATAATGAATAACAAAACCTCCAGAAGTAATAAGATCATATTTCCCTGAACGGGCATTCCAAACACATAATAACCAAGTAACAGAATAGTAACTGCATTAATAAACCCAAGAATTATATACGGAAACACCTTCCCCAGAATTATCTGCATTGGCTTAAGTGGAGAAACCAATAATACTTCCATGGTCCCTAGTTCTTTTTCACGGGCAATTGAAATGGATGTCATCATTGCTGATATGAGCATCAATAATATGGTTATTGCCCGCGGTAAGAACATAAAAACGCTTTTTAGCTCTTCATTATAAAGCATCTTGATCTCTGGCACTATTGTGACAGGAATGTATTTCCCTGCCATGTACGATCGTTGATAATCTTTCAGTATTGAAGCAGTATAATTAACAACAATATTCGCCATATTAGGATCGGAAGCATCGGCAATGATCTGGACTTGGGCGCTTTTATCTCTTTGCAATTTAAATGCAAAATCATTTTCAAATATTATTACTTCTTTGATCTTTCCACCCCTGAAACTTTCTTCAATTTCGTTATAATCTGATAAATTGCTATTGAGTAAAAAATATTCTGATGAAAGTAATTTTTGTGTGATTTCGCGGCTTACTTCATCTTTTGAATTATCAATAATGGCAATCTGAACATCTTTGATTTCATTAGTAATTGCAAATCCGAATATCAAAACCTGCACTATTGGCATTCCAATGATAATAAGCATCGACCTTACATCTCTGATAATGTGAAAAAATTCTTTTATTACAAAACCCTTAAACCGTTTCATAGCTTGTAATAGGAGAAGCTATATGCTTCAATACTTCTATTATAAAATTGTTATATTGATATATTGTTATATTGTTAGTTTTTGGTTTGTGAATTGAATGAAGTGGTTAATTTCTTGGGGTAGTTTTTGTAGTTCTTCAAGAATATGTTGGTATTGTTCATCCGTAAGTAATTTTCTCATTTTTGACTTTTCGTTCCAATCAAAACACTCCTTAATGGATCCCTGACTATAGCGATAGAATTTAATTTTATCTTTTTTATGATAACGTCCAAATCCCTCTGCTAGATTTGCAGAGATTGAATCAACAGCCTCAACAAATTGTCCCCCAACATGCTTCTTGGCAAACCAATCCCATTCTATAACAATATCCCAAACAGAGTTACTTAAATTAAAGGCAATCTTGTAAGCGTTAATGTCATTTAATTTCAAATATCTCTTTTCCATAACAATATAACAATTTAACAATATAACAATTCATCCCAGATAGCAAACAAGCCTTTAGTTATCCATTAACCGTAGTCGTTTAATCTCATCTCGCCAATTTCAAAAACACCTCATCTACTGACGATGCATTAAATGTTTTCTTAAGTCCTGCCGGCGTATCAAGAGCCACTATTTTCCCTTCTGCCATTATTGAAACCCGCTCACAATATTCGGCCTCATCCATATAATGAGTTGTAACAAACACCGTGATCCCGTTATGTGAAGCTTCATAGATCATATCCCAGAACTGACGTCGTGTTATTGGGTCAACACCACCTGTTGGTTCATCCAGAAAAACTATATCCGGGTCGTGAATAATTGCAATTGAAAAAGCCAGTTTCTGCTTCCATCCTTGTGGTAAAGAACCAATCACCATGTCTTTTTCTTCTTCCAGACCTAATTTCTTTATTAATTTTCCAGATCTTTGTCTGATCTCATTTCTTGATAATCCATATATCCCGGCATAAAACTCGATATTTTCCTTAACTGTCAGATCTTCGTAAAGGGAAAATTTCTGGCTCATATAACCAATATGTTTTTTTATCTTCTCCGTTTCCTTATATACATCAAACCCCGCAACACTAATTTTCCCGGATGTAGGTGATGACAAGCCACACAAAATCCTGATAGTAGTGGTTTTCCCTGCACCGTTTGCACCAAGAAACCCAAATATTTCCCCCTTCCTTACCTCGAATGTAAGGCTGTCGTTAGCAACAAAACGCCCAAATTTCTTCACCAAATTTTCTACTTCTATTATGTTATTTTTATTATCCATTTATAAACAACTTAAGGCACTCTAAATACTCAAGACACTTTAAATACTTCTTTTCATTAATTTCATGAAGCAGTCTTCTATTCCAGGTTTTATTTTCTTGATGATTATGTCATGATGTTGTTTTGATTGGAGATATTCTTCTAATAAAACTAAATCTTTAAATGGTTTTATAGGACATAAGTGAACGTATTCCCCAAACAAAAAAGCTGTATCAGTTTTTTCATAGCTTCTCAGATCAAGAATAAGTTTATACAGGTCATTTGTCTTGACAGCTAAAATATCCTGATCATTTTGCATAATAATATTTTCAGGAGTATCAATTGATAATATCTCACCATTATTTATTAGAGCAACCCTGTTACACGACCGGGCTTCATCCATATATGGTGTTGAAACAATAATGCTAATTCCTTTCTCATTTAATTTTTTCAACATTTCCCAAAACTCTTTTCTTGACACTGCATCTACCCCGGTAGTGGGTTCATCCAGAAATAAAACTTTTGGCCGGTGGATCAGGGCACATGACAATGCAAGTTTTTGCTTCATCCCTCCGGATAGCTTGCCTGCAATGCGGTTTTTAAAAGGTTCTATCTGAACATAAATGTCTTTTATAAGTTCATAGTTTTCTTTTATGGTAGTTCCGAAAATTGTAGCAAAAAACTTTAGGTTCTCTTCAACAGAAAGATCCTGGTATAGCGAAAATCTTCCTGGCATATATCCAACGATTTTCCTAATAGACTTATAATCCCTGATGACATCAAAAGACTCAACAATTGCGGATCCTTCATCAGGAATTAATAGTGTAGCCAGTATCCGGAATAATGTTGTTTTGCCTGCACCATCAGGGCCAATAAATCCAAACAACTCACCCTTCTTAACCTCAAATGAAATATTGTTTAAAGCTACTTTATTATTGTAACTCTTACTTAAATTCTTTACTATGACTGATTGTTTATTCATTATTGTTCTATTGCTCCATTGCTCTATTGCTCCATTGTTATAATAACATCATATTTCTAATAACAATTGAACAATTGAGCAATTGAACCTGTTAGCAAATTATTTACTAACGTTTAAAGTTAACTTCTCCCGGCATCCCTATCTTCAGGCTACCATCATTGATAACCCTTATTTTAACTGCATACACAAGGTTTACCCTTTCTTCCTTTGTTTGAATAGTTTTGGGAGTAAATTCAGCCTTAGAGGAAATCCAACTGATTTTGCCGGATAATTCTCGGTTTTGCTTTTCATTCTTATCGATAAGAACCTCAACCTCATCTCCAATTTTAATATTTGGAAGTTGACTTCCGCTAACATAAACTTTTAATTCCATTGCTGTCAGATCAGCTATTTTATACAAAGGCTTTCCAAAGGAGGTAATTTCATTTTGTTCAATATACTTTATCAAAACTATCCCATTTTCAGGACTAACCAGATAACACTTTTTTATATTTTCCTTTATTTGTTCAATCTGAACATCTATGGCATGACCTTCATCTAAAACTCCTTGCTTTTGGCTCTTTATAGCTAATATCTGCATGCTTACAACCTTTACTCCTCCTTCAATATCATCTAATTGTTTCTGCGTTGCTGCGCCATCTTTCATTAACTTTTTCACTCTATGCTTATCTATAAGCAGGTTGTCCTTTTGTTGTTCATAAACTTTTATTTGTGTGGAAATATTAACAAGTTTTGAAAGAATAGCTTTTTTCCTGGCCATAAGCTGATTTCTATTCAGATTCAGGTCAGTTGTATCAATTAATCCTACCTGATCACCTGTCATAAGATTCTGACCCTCCTCAATAATAAATTTCAAAACTCTTCCCATTGCTTCTGAAGATACTATAACTTCTGTAGCTTCAAAAGTGCCATATGCATCTGATTTTTTGTTCCTGTCGGAACATGATGCAGTTGATATCAGAACTGCAATTAATAAAACTGGTAATACTACTTTATTGTTCATGGTTTTGAGTATTATATTTATTATTTTATTGCCACAAAGACTCTAAGGCTCAAAGATTCACTAATTAATATGATAATAGGATTTCTTTGTGAACCTTAGTGTCTTGGTGTCTTAGTGGCATTTCTTTTTTGAAATATTACAATTTCCCAATCGCTGATAAATAATTAAGCTTAGCATTAATTAATTGGATTTTATGTGTTTGTTTGTTTAATCTTGCCTGTTTCTCTTCATTAAGTTGGGTAAGATATTCTGTTGACGTAATTATTCCGTTACTAAGCTGAGATGAGGCAGTTTTAGTAATCTTCGATCTAAGTTCAATGATTTCATTATCCTTTTCTATCATTACTTCATATTTCTGAATTTCCGCAATTTGTTGTTGAGATGCAATCCGTATATTTTTATTAAAAGTCTCTTTCTGAGTTTCAATAATGCTGGTCTGAAGATCAAGAATTGTTTTCTCATTCACATTTTCTTTCCAGTTTAAGATGCTCCAGTTAAGGCCAACACCGACCAGATAATAGGGTTTGAATTCATCTGAAAACATGTCCAGGCCGGGTCTTCCATAACCCAATTGTCCAAAGCCAAACAACTTTGGTGTATTTTTTGAATTTATTAAATCCTTCATTGATGCAATCTTTGATTTTTGCATATCGAAAAGATTATATTCCAGTCTTTTGTTTTCATAAATATTTGTGTTCACTGCCGGTTCAGGTAAAAACAATTGTGTGTTATCCTGGATGTCAATATTTGTTAACTCTTCTAATATTATAAATCCTGAAGCGATACCAATAGCTATTCCTGACAACTCCTGATCTGTTTTTAATTGTTCTGCCTTCAGTATATCAGCGTTTGAGCTTAATAAAACTCCATTTTTTACTCCTGATTCAACTTTAATTAATTTAGCCACAATTTCATCCTTAAACAAATTCATGAGCTTTTTCTTTTCTTCCAGTAAAATTATGCTGAAATATACTTGATTAATATTTTCTTTTAGTTTGTATAGTTCTATGTCGAGCTGCTGCTGATCAATCTCAAAGTTCAATGATTGTATCTCTTTTTGTCTGTTGGTTACCCCTCCATCATATATCATCTGATTAACATCAAAGCTGAGCTTATACATATCTTTAGGAATTTCCGGAACTTCGGGGTCAGGTAGGTTTATTGTGGCTGGAGGGTCTCCAATTGGCAGTGTTATTTCGGGCATATTAATGCGTACAGTTGTAACTTCAGATTGGTAAGTAAACTGTCCGTTTAAATTGATTTGAGGTAAATAATTGCTTTGTAAATTCTTTATTTTTAATTCATTTGATGAATTTAGAAGAGCCTTTTGTTTCGCCAGGGGATAATTTAATATTGCTTGTTCATAGCAGTACTCAAGGGTCAGGGCCTTATCCTGACTAAATGAAAATGTGGCAAAAAATAATCCTAATATTAAATAAAGCTTTTTCATTTGATTATATTTTGGAGCTGATAAAATTTATATTTCCTCTTATGTACTTCTGTTTTTCTCTCCTCAATAAGATTGATAAAGATAACATCAATACTCAAATTTGTCAAGATTCATTAAACTTTTTTATTAATTGTTGAGTAGGTGGGTGAAGTTGGTGAGTGGGAATTTACTTTGCGTTATTTATCACGATGTCGAATTTTTGAACCTGCGAACCTGTTAACTTGCAAACCTGCAACAGGTTAATCCATAAACTTCAGAGTGTGAAGTATGGATTCCATTTGCTTCAGTTTGTCACGCTTTTTGTTGTTTGGGAAATAAACATAACCTTCAGTAGTTACGACACGCATTCTTTTTTCATCCACTGAAGTAATACTGATAAACGGGCCTCCCATAAAATCTCCTTCAGTCTCCCATAAGCCCCTGGTTTCAACAGCATAATTCCCGTTGAAGTTTATCGGGGCAAATTGAGGCATTATTGTTTTAGATGTAGTCATGTAGGAATTATCAATAGAGCCGGGGATGTACAATTTTGTTATAGAATCTCTTACTTCAATGATCCTGTTATAATTAAATGCAATAGTGTCAGTATAATCATAATAATAAATAAGAATCCCCTGACTGAAACTTTGAGCCTCTTTTCTTATCCACATAAAACCGGGCTTTTCAATTGCAATATAAAATTCCTTTGGAACAACCATACTTATATTAAAATCCTTCATAATCTCTTTTCGTATGGAAACGTTCTCTATTTTTTTAAACGCATTAATTATTCTTTGTCGTTCAAGCTTATCATAAAAGGCCAGAAAAGTCTCTTTTCTTTTTTTAAATTCTTCCAACCATACTGACTCATTAGGTGCAGTAATTTTTATAATAAGCTGTGGTTTAGCCCAAAAATTCTTCTCTATCTCCATTATCGGTTTATCAATATCCTTTTTGATATCAACAATAAAAAGATTTCGGTGTGAGCGAAACATTTTCGAATCATTAAGAGTAGCAGGAGTAATATTTGGCAAAGTATATTTGGGTTCCGGCTGATTCAACATTTCCTGATCCTGTCCGAAAAAATCACGAATTGCATTTCCTATATTCGAATTCCATTCGTCTTTCTCAATTACAACAAGAATTTCAGATGTTTTTCCTGTTGAAACCCGTACACCCGAAGTATCAATATTACATGAATTAAATAAAACAGAAATCACTAAAATTGGAATGATAGCTGCTATTAAGGTTTTTGTTTTTATCATATACTTCAATATTTTGTAACCGTTTACGATTTTTAATTATTAATGCGAATCAGGGGTTGAAACAAGCTTTTTTAGCCACAGATTGCTCTGATTTTCGCTGATTAAAACTGTTTTCTTTCTGTGATAATCTGAGAAATCAGTGGCATTTTTTCTTTGATACTTTGTGTGACTTTGTTGTTTATTATAATCTCAACTCTTGATTCACATTATTATACTAAAATGATAAAATTGTTATATTGCTGATGCAACAGTCATTTAGCACAAATTGTACCATTGTATCTTTGTACAATTGTATAATTTTCGAGCCAGAAGCCCTATACAATCTTAGCTGGCTATAGGAACTTTAATCTTTTGTCCTGGTTTAAGCCTTCTGGTGTTACTGATATTATTCAACCTCTTAATTTGCGTTACTGTAACACCTTCATACTTGTTAGCAATATCCCATAAAGTATCTCCTTTTTCAATAGTATGATAGAAGAATTTACCAGAGCTATTATTTCTCTTAGTTGTTGTTTTTTTAGGAGGTGTTGTGACTTTAGCAGTAGCTTTCTTAGGTGAATAACTTTGAGGTGCATAAACAACTAATCTTTGTCTTGGCTTTATCATTGATCCTCTCAGGTTATTCCATCTTTTAAGATCACTAACTCTTACATGATATTTTTGTGCTATCAGGCCAAGATTTTCCCCGCTTCTTACAATATGTATTTCTCTTTCATTTGCCTTCTTAACCTCTGCCAACACTTTGTCACGATCAATCCCTTTTTTTGTCTTGTAATCATACAATGCAGCTTCATTATTAATGAAAGTTCCAATATATTCTTTACGTAAACAAAGCATATATGATTTGTCTTTTGTAGATGGAATTATTCCCTTGCTAAAAGAGGGATTCAGAAATTCAATTTCTTCCATGGATATAGTGAGCATCTCTGATATCTGTTCAAAAGAGAGTGCTTGTTTTATAGTAACAGTATCAATCTCATGATTAAAAATATAAGGTGTTACAGGATACAGATTATGTTCAGCAGCATAATTCATAATATAAGTAACAGCAATAAAGGCAGGAACATATCCTCTTGTCTCTCTGGGTAAACGATTCTGGATCAACCAGTAATTATATTTATGGCCTGATCGTCTTATAGCTTTATTTACATTGCCGGCTCCGGAATTATATGCAGCCAAAACAAGTGACCAGTCATGATAAATATCATACAGGTCTCTTAAATGTTCACAGGCAGCAACAGTTGATTTATAAGGATCACATCGATCATCTACTAAAGAAGTTACTTTAAGTTTGTAAAGTTT